>CAZDTI010000500.1:0-6148 GCA_964508085.1 uncultured Saprospiraceae bacterium
CCGGAAAAACGAGAAGTAAGTAATGAACAAGTGTTGAAGAAACCTTATGACCACATTACTAAAATAAGAAACAGAGAAGAGGAAATGGCTTTTTCAGTAGAGGAGGATGCCGAATTGGTTGATTTCTATACCAACTACAAACCTTGGGAAACAGCTGATTCTATTGTTGAATATAAAACGAAACTGTATGAAGAGAATTTTTCTAAAAAGGAAAAGAAGAAAATGTTCAAAGACAAAAACTATTATGAATTATTTTTCTCTAATAAAGGCGGTTTGGTAATGCCCGTTATCATAGAATGGACCTTTAAAGATGGTACAAAAGAAATGGAGCGCATCCCTGTAGAAATTTGGAGAAAAAACGAAGACAAATTTTCTAAGGTTTTTGTAAAGGATAAAGAAGTTACAGGCATTGTTATTGATCCTTTCAAGGAAACAGCGGATATTGACGAGAGCAATAACAACTGGCCAGTGAGAGAAATGCCAAGTCGTTTTAAGGTATTTAAAAAACATAAGCAAGTGGAAATGCCTAATCCGATGCAGAAGGCGCAGAAGAAAGAAGTGATAAAACCGTAGTTTTAAAAGCCACAAATTTTGACTATGGATGGCTTTTTGCTCAAGCGTCTGATGTCCAATTGGGGTATCAGACGCTTGTAAATTGAGTACAAATGCATTTTTTGATTTCAGCCAAGGATTGTTTATTCTTTTAAGTTTGTTTATTTTTATCCTAGAGTAAGGGTATCTTCTAATTTATGCGTATTAATAGCAGGCAACCTTTTGTAAACAAATTGTCCATATAACCATAGAAAGGAAGCTCTTTATCCAAATCATCATAAGTACTTGGTCATAATTAGATAAAGACTAATAAAAAAATAAGCTGAGATAACTTTAATTTAATTTTGTCCACGTACTTATTCTAAACTAACCTTAAAAACTCAAAAGTTATGACTAAGAAAAACTTTACATTAACCGTCCTAAGTTTGTTTTGCTTCACAATTATACAAGCGCAATCCACAGGACTTAAGGTTTATCAAATATTCCAAGAGAAATGCGTTGCCTGTCATGATAATGCCTCGCCACAAAGTGGTTTGGATCTGGAAGGAGCCGGAGCGACAGAAACAGCTCGTTATGCCGATGTTTATAATAACATCGTTGATGCTACTCCAGCAAATAGCTATGCTGCCGGAGAAAATTACGATTACATTTACAAAGGACGTCCAGACAGAAGCTTTCTTTTTAGAAAGGTAAGTCAAGGTTTAGAACAGACGATTGATATGCATCAGGATGAAGAAGGAATCATGCCTCCTTCAAACCAGACACAACTAACCGATGTCGAAAAGGAAATGATTCGTCAATGGATTTTATATGGCGCACCACAGAATGGTGAAGTGGTTGATCCCGATTTGATTGAGATGTATTACAGTGGTCAGGGTATTGCTAGTTTTGATACTCCTCCACCAGCACCAGACCCTTCTGAAGGATTCCAAGTTAAAATGGGCCCCTTCTATTTACAGCCACAAGGACAGCCGGGGTCTGAATTGGAATATTTTCAAAAGTACGAACTGGATTTACCGGAAGATGTGGACGTAGATCGCATTGATATGAAAATCGCGACCTCTTCACACCATCTTATTATTTATAATTTCGACTTTCCATCTGCCGCTAACATTGTACCTCATGGACTCCGTTTAGACCCGGATCATACTTTTATCGGGCTGATTGCTGCCGTACAGGAAGCTACAGATTTACAATTGCCAGAAACTACGGCCTTCAAATGGGAGAATGATATGGTCTTAGATCTCAATTCTCATTACATCAATTACTCTGCAACAATGGCCTATCAGGCGGAAGCCTACTTTAATGTTTACACCAAAGCAGCTGGAACGGCGGAGCACGAAATGAAAACAGAACTCATCGTTAATGGCAATATACCAATTAACAATGATGCGAATACAGTGACTTATTCTCAAACCGTTACGGACAACAGCGCAGGTGAAATCTATATTTGGGGCCTTATGGGACATACCCACAAATATGGAACAGATTACAAAGCCTATAAACGAGAAAATGGCCAACAAGGAGAAATGATTTATGATGCCTCTTGTTCTGATGGAGCTCCTGGATGTGTATCTCCTTTCTTTGACTATCAACACATTCCGATTCGGTATTTCGAACCATTGATGCCATTGGATTTAACAGGGAATAATGGATTCGTTCACACAGCTTCTTGGTTGAACAACGGCCCTTTTCCCGTAAACTTCGGACCAACTTCTGATGATGAGATGATGGTCATGGTCTTGATGTATACCGACAACCCACTTGATATTGCTATTTCTAACAAAGAGATTACGAATTCATCTGTTTTAGATGTATATCCGAACCCAATGAATGAAAGAGCATTGTTACAACTTCCCGAAAATGGAAATCAGTTTTCTTTCCGGCTCTACGATGTGCTGGGGCAGGAAGTTCGTAAACAGAATGGGTTAAGCGGAGCAGAGTTTTTGCTGGAGCGCAATGGTTTAGGAAATGGAATGTACGTCTATGTGGTAGAAGATGAGAAAGGGACGAGGTATACTGGGAAGTTGATGATGGACTGATAATAATTCCGTAGGAATGACACCTTTGTAGCCATGATAATCATGGCGTTTATTGAGCTCCGTAGGAGCGGCACCTTTACGTATGGTGTCGCACTTACGGAGCTCAAATATTTGTGCTCCTTCGGAGCTACAAAGGCATCAGTCCTACGGAGTTCACGGTCGCAACTAACATAAAATAATAAGGTGCATTTACTAATCCTTGACATCCTTTGTTTAACTATACCACACAGTTCCTTTAGTTTTTTCCAGAAAAACTACTATTTTCGGGAAAAACAAACAAAACATGAATCGACAATCTACCTTCCAAATTAGACATTTACTTTTATTATTAGCTGTTCTTATGACCTTCTCCTGCGCGAGAAACCCTGTAACAGGTAAACGGCAACTCAGCCTCATGTCCACCAAAGGAGAAGTGGCTTTGGGCGCTCAGTCAGATCCTTCAATCGTAGCGCAGTATGGCCTTTACGAAGACACTAAAATTCAACGTTTCATCAATGAGAAAGGACAAAAAATGGCCGCCATTTCTCATCGTAATAAATTGAATTACGAATTTAAAATTCTGGACTCTCCAGTAGTCAACGCTTTTGCAGTACCTGGTGGTTATGTTTATTTCACCAGAGGTATTATGGCGCACTTCAATAATGAAGCGGAATTTGCTGGAGTGCTTGGTCATGAAATTGGTCACATTACGGCGCGTCACTCCGCCAATCAATATTCTAAAGCGCAGATTGCTCAGGTCGGATTTATCGTAGGGGTTATCGCCTCTGAAAAATTCCGGCAATTTGCAAATGAAGCACAAACGGGTTTGAGTTTAATGTTCCTAAAATTTGGTAGAGATGATGAAAGCCAGTCGGATCAATTGGGTGTAGAATATTCTACCAAAATTGGATACGATGCACATTATATGGCTAACTTCTTTGGGACGCTCTCCCGAATGAGAGACCAAGCTGGAGAAGCAGCACAAATTCCAACTTTCCTTTCCACTCATCCGGACCCTGCAGACCGTTTCAATAAAGTGCATCAATTGGCAGATAAAGCACAAGAGGGTATGGATAAAAGTAGATTGAAAGTGAACAGAGAACAATACCTCCGTATGATTGATGGTCTCGTCTATGGAGATGATCCTAAACAAGGTTATGTGGAGAATGATTATTTCTACCATCCGGAACTGAAGTTTCAATTTGCCTTACCTCGAAGATGGAAATCAGCTAATTCTGCCTCTCAATTTCAAGTGGCTGAACCTAACGGAAAAGCCGCGATTCTCTTGCAACTGGCTGCTGAAAAATCATTGCAAGAAGCTGCCAATGCTTTTGTGACCAACAATAAACTCAAAGGACTTGATCAACGAAATGTAACCGTCAATGGCCTGCCTGCGATAGCCGTGTTAGCAGATCAAGAAAATCCAAATGATCCCAATGCTTCTCTTCGGATTTTGACTTATTTTATCCAGTACAATCGATTGATTTATAAGTTGCATGGTTTAACACAAAAAGCAGAATATCAAAAATATGAATCTTACTTTCTGGACACTATGGAAAGTTTCAGAGAACTAAAAGATCAGTCGAAAATCAATGTAAAGCCAGAGCGCATCAAAATAGTGACGGCTAAGAAAGATACAACATTGAAAGGTGTTTTTACAGATAACAAAGTGCCTACAGATCGACAAGAGGAATTTTCTATTTTGAATAGTATGAAATTGACGGATCGGGTGAAGAAGGGGATGATGTTGAAAATTGTGGAGAAGTAATATTATTTGTTTATAACTTTTAACGTGCGCCGAATTCAAAGAGTGAGATACGTTTTAAACGTTTTGCTCTTTGGGTTCGGCGCTCTCTATTTTAGGAATTACTTCCTCTCAATTAGTAAGTTTTATCTACTATCCGTTCGACTCAAAAGATAATGTTTTTTGTTTATTCTTATGTGCACTGAACTTTTAATAATAATGCTCCTCCTGTCATCCTGAGCGAACAAAGTGAGTCGAAGGATCAGGAGTCCTAAGCGTATTTGTATTTCGAGTGAGGAACGAACCGAGAAATCGAGCTCTTTGGCAATGAGTTACATTCCTCGACATGTGAATCCTCGGTATGAGATTTGCACCTTTGGTGGTTAATTCTCTCAAGAACTATCTACACAAACCACTATTGATTAATCACCTAAGCCGATTTTCCTATGAAATCATGTGCCCTTACTTCGTATTTCTTCCTAACAATCTTTACTTGTTTTAGTCAGATTACGATAACAGAAATTCCTGCTCATTCCACATCGAAATCGTCACTTTTCCAATTAGCTCCCGAACAAATTACCAGAAGTAATGCAATTAGTGACGGAGTATATCTTCAATTAAATCCAGTCGTTTTACAAAAAATCCTTAGCCGACGCGCAGAAGCAGTAACGATAATGTTACCGATGAGTGACAACGAAGAAATCGAAATTAATTTAGAAAGGAAAAACCCTTTTAGTAGTGATTTTCTAGTGCGTCAAGCTGAAGGGACTAGAAGGATTGAGACGAAGTATGGACAAGCAGCTTGTTATCAAGGAAAGGTGGATGGCTTTCCGAATTCATTAGTCGCCATTAGTTTTTTTGAAGATAAGGTAATGGGAGTTGTTTCTTATAATGGAGACGATTATAACCTGGGGATTTATACAAAAGGAATAAGTCGAGCGGATGATGTTTATGTTTTCTATCCAGAAAGTAATTTATTGCAGCAACAGATATTCAATTGCCACACCCCGGATGATGCCATTACAATAGATAACGATCTAGCACTGAACTCGGATAGGGCGATGACGAACAATTCTGTAAAAATTTATTTTGAGTGCGATCATCAAATGTATCAGGACAATGGAAGCTCTGTGCAAAACACGACAGACTTTGTGGTCGGAATGTTTAATGTAGTTGCCGCTGTTTATGCCATAGATGATATTTGCGTTGAACTTTCAGAGGTGTTTGTTTGGACAACGGAAGACCCTTATCCGAGTCTGGGGGCAGAGGCGGCACTTACGGCTTTTGAGAACCAACTCAACGGGAATTTTAATGGGAATGTAGCCCATTTGTTATCTACAGCTATAACAGGAAATGGAGGATTGGCTTATCTTGATGTGATCTGCGAGAACAGCATCGGAATAGGGTACAGTAATATCGATGATTATTACTTGGGCTTACCTAATTACAGTTGGACTGTAGGGGTAGTAGCGCATGAATTGGGACATAATTTTGGTTCGCCACATACTCATAGTTGCTCATGGACGGGAGGTCCAATAGACAACTGTTTTTGTCCTGAAAGCAGTAGCTGTGACTTTGGTCCCGAACCTGCAGCAGAGGGTGGAACGATTATGAGTTATTGCCATTTGACTAGTGGAACTTTCGGAGACTGTACATTGCCGAGTGAAAATCCAGGGATAAATTTGAATGCAGGTTTTGGTCAACAACCAGCGGCTTTGATTTATAATAATATTGAAAACGCAAACTGTCTTACTGCCTGTGGAAACCAAGGTGGTGGTGGCGGTGGAACTGCCCTTTTAGATTGCGCTAATGCCGTGGAGTTAAGTGATGG
>CAZDTI010000501.1:0-6091 GCA_964508085.1 uncultured Saprospiraceae bacterium
GGCGTAGGCGATGCCTTAGCATCGGCGAGCCTCGCCTGGCGGCCAGACAGGGCTTTATAACGCAGAGCTGGATAAATTAATCCGGCAGATGAAGTCCCAAACCAATTCGTAATGGGTATAGTTACGACAAATGAATTTCTTTGGCGTCAAGCATTTGAGCAAAAAAAATCCGCGTCAGAAAAATCTGACACGGCTTAAATGTAATCGGCTACTAGAAACTATTCTTTAGTTAGTTTGGTCTGGTCATAGGCCCCATTTCATGGTTGTAATGAATGAGTAAGGGGTCTGGTTAATTAGTTGTTTTTAGTATTCGAAATTGGGTTTAAGAATTAGTGTATTTATTACTGTTATTAGTTTACTCCCTTGTCTTCCTCCAATGCAGCCATTTGATCTGGAATTTTGTTGGCCAAGGCCGATTTGTTCGGAAGGTAATTTTGGGCTTGTTTGAAGTTTGCCTCAGCTAATTCAAACTCTTTTATTTTTTTGAATTCCACCGCCATTGCATAAGATGCAAAGCCGAGGTTGGGTTCTAAAGTCGCTATCATGTCGGTACTTTCTTTTGCCAACATAAATTCTATGAATTCTACATCTCCTTCTATGATTCTTCCATTTTCAAAAACATAAGAAGATTCTCCTGTAGGAACTCCTTTTTTAAACCTACAAACATACTTATCTCCGTTTGAGAACCTAACTTCTGCCTCTCCGTTTATTTTGTCTTTTTTCCAAATTGCACTAAAAGCCTCTCCACTTTTCCATGTAATTCCCCCTAGCCCCTGTCGTTTTCCTTTTTTGAAATTTCCAACAAAACGGCTTCCATCTAAAAAGGTCTCTACACCTTCCCCTTCTCTTTTCCCATTTTTCCATTCTCCGGCATAGGTTTCTCCATTTCCTTTTTCAAGAGTACCCATCCCGTGCATTACATCTCCATAAAAAGTACCACTATAAGTTTGACCACAAGCAAATTCGTAATATCCGACTCCTTCCATAAAACCTCTGTTCCAGTTTCCTTCATATCTGGAGCCATCATCTAATTCCTGGCTGCCCCAACCTTCCCGATAGCCATCAATGAATTCACCATCATAGAAACTACCATTAGGCCACCAATACTTTCCTTTTCCATGTGGCTCACCATAGCTGATTTCACCAATATAAATTTCGCCATTAGAATACTCAATTTTGCCTTCACAGTTCAATTTATAATCTGGGCAATCGCTTGTCAAAATTGAAAGACAGGATTCTTGCTGAATACTATTTGTCTTTTCTGTTCTCAGGAGAGAATGTCTCGCGTTAGTTACAGCTTGAAGACTTAAAAAAGCAATCAAACTGAGATAGGTAATGTACCTCATTATCGTAAATTTAGTTCGGGTTGAAAATTAGTTAGTGTGTTCGTTCGATGGTAGGATATACTCAATTTTGGCACCAAGGGAGCGCCCAAACAGGCTAGATGGAAAGCGTTCTGTGACGGATTTGAATAGAAGAAAAGAGGTTTTTCAAGCTTAAGACGTGAAAACAAATGCCTTTCGTTGACAGGATTTCGTATTCTAAATCTTTACGACTCCATTAATTAACTATATCTCGAACGCAGCGACAGGAAAAAGCTAGAGACTTCTTTGTACTACTGCTATTCAAGAGTTTGTTCGCTTTATTCAAGCTATAATATCTGGCTTCCTCCCCTTCTACTTTTGTTGTACTACTCCAAAAGTAGGCCCTTTTTTTAAGCGCTTCAAATTTTTCGTTCTGACTGTACCAACCGCCCATTTTTGCTTTAAACAAGCCGGAAACCATATTATTATAAGCATCAATTGTATTTCCACCATAATGGTAATACAACTTATCCCAATCCTTATCGGACGGCAAACGCCAACCCTCTGGACAAGATTGTTTCGCATCCCACCAGGTATATAAGCGACCTAATCGACGGCAATTGAAAGGATGATCATCGTAGCACATAGATCCGGTTATTCTATAATTAAGGTTTTCGGACATCCATTCAAGTCCAGCAATTTCTACTGTATTATAGAGGTGACCATCTCTAAGGTCTTTGAAAGTATTGGTATTGTAATTTTTTTGTTGGAAGTGCGAAAAGCATAACCAAAAGATGGAGAGCAATAAAGTAAGTCGCATTAATTTTCATTTTATTTTGTGTCTCTAAATTACAAAAAAAATACGGACTGCATCTTAACGACACAGCCCGTGGTAATTTTTCACTTAAAACAATAATACAATAACAAGTTCTTTGGGAGGAATTCTGATTACGACACAAAAAATAATTTAGGTCACTATACACTCCCTAAGTTAATTTTTCATGTTATCTAATTCTAATATGTAAATCTATTTATGAAAGCAATTTATGGCAAATTCGGTTGAAGAAATGTTCAATCTCGCTATCCTGTCCTCCCCAAATTGGAATTTTTCCTCCGATCTTAGTAGTGAAGGCATAAGCGATGTATTTAGCCAGTTGATTTCTATTGCCAGTGGTTTGGTAGGCAAATTCTGCAGGGTAAGCTATGTTACCCACTATTGGAATGATTCCAAGAGCTAAGGCCAGGTATCTATTGTGTTTTTGTTTGGACACTAGATTGTTAGCCATTTGAAACAACGTGTACACCGTACGAGCAGCGGGCCCTGTCCAAAGAAGAAATACAGCAGCCATTGGTAGCCCTACGTAGCCCATAGCGGTTAAAATTGGAAGAATACCGAGTGTAAATAATTTCACAAAAGGCTTCAAACCTAAGTGAATACTAAAGTCTGTCAAATAAGCACTGATGTCGTCATTACTTAATTGATTTAACAATAAGGAACGTTCTTCACTTGTGATTGATCTTCTTTTGTGCCAGCTGTTGATTTCTCGCTTTAGTATCCAGCGGACAAAGCCCCATCTATAGCGGCTATCTGTGAAGTAGCTCCAAGCTCGGCGACATAATTTTCCGTATTTGAAATCTAAAATTTTATCAATTTTCTCCCTTACTTTTTCACCAAAAGAAGAGACGAAGGAAGATAAAAACAAAACAATGCTTTTACAAAACCAACGGAATGGTTTGTTTTCATAATAAGCTACTTCCTCTTTGGTAATTTTATCTTGCGAGGCATTGTAGTACAAACTTTTGTGCGATCGAGACAGACCTTTCCAGTTTGACTGCGCTTCCTCCAATGCTTCACAATCGTCGACTAGTTGTTGATAAGACTCAGGACTTGAATCCTTCAACAAGGCACTTTTATTTTCCTTTAAATATTTTTTTAGTGTCTTAGTATCCACGTTATCAAACAACCATCCTTTATGTTTGACACACATTGGTAGATAGTAGGTTAATGTTGACCAAAAATTCATGGCAAACAGAGCGGGCAGTCCAGACTCCAGATCGATCCAGATCCATTGGTGTGAACCATCTTTCTTTTTATTCATCATAAAGTTAGATGCTCCAATTGGGTTTCCCTTACCAGCCTGCCAAACCAAACCATCAAAACCAGATTCGATGAGTTTACCCTCAAGTGGGTTCATGATTTCATTTCTGAGGTCAGCCATGTAATCAAATGGCTCATTTACCATTGGATTTAGCAAAGGAGCATGGCAACCTGAGATAAACTCAGCATCTATTTCAAATGCTTTTTCCGTTTCATTCCAGCGATAATCGAAAGTTTTTGGTAAGCGCACTTTGTTACCAAACCAAAAATGAGTCAGGTGTGATAATAATCTTCTTCTAATGATAGCAGCTTTAATCGCATCTTCATTCCAGGTATAAGGATTCGCTGAACCCTTTAGTACGAAAAGAATGAATTTACTGACGGGCTCTCCAGTGAAGGTTTTAGTAGCAATACCTTGATTTCCTTTAAAGGAAAAATAGACTTTTGCTGACCTTCCGTTCCCTATGAACTTTTTTTCTTCTTTAATTAATGCAACGGTCATTGTTATTGTATTGTATATATGGGGGGATGTGAAAAAATAGTGTATTGTTATTTTATGTGATTACAGTTATCGATTACATAGGAATTGAGGACCAAGTCACTAAGTTTATTTGGTTATAACTCACGTATAAGAGTGTAAACCATATTTCTTATTTCTTGAATCAGTTGCAGTGCTAATCAATCATATTATACTATACTGAGATTAGCCAAGTACCTTAAAGAAAAGGTCAGGGAGATTGCGTTGAGCTTTAGGTTTGAGGGAAAATCGATTTCGGGAAGGTATGCCAATAAGGCAAAAACAAAATTAAAGATATTGCTTTTTATTAAAATTCAAGCATTATCTATTAACTTTCTATTAAATAGATGTAAACTTTTTAAATCGATAAAAACAAAAAGTTGATCAACGACTACAAACAGGGGGTATATTAAATATTGAAGGGTATAATAGCCATTTAAGCTAAAGATTAAATAAATCACGGAGGTGGAGGACAATTTCTACGGACATAATGGCCATAAGTAGAAGGGAAAGGATACGTAGCCAACGGCCATTCTTTTGGCGAAAAGCCTCTGCTTTAGCATCGGAAGTATGTGTTGTAACATTAACTTTTCCCTTTGAATAGAGATATAAAAAAACACCTATACCAAGGAAAACAAATTCAAAGACCAATCCTAGAAAATCCATAGTTAGCTTTTATGCAATGCTGAAATGGACAAATATAATAATTGTCTTTTGTTTTGTTACTCCAGCAAGTTGTTCTATTTCTACACAGAAGTAAATACCTTAATTCTGTTAATCTTCAAATTAGAATTATACTACAATCGAAAATTAGTTAATAAATGACAATAGTTTAATACATTAATATGTCAATTCAATGAGGGAAAGGACGTATATTTACCGTCTAAACAAGTAAAGAGAGTTAACATGCGGGATAGAAAGACGATTATAAGGGCAAAAATTAACTCAATGCAAAATCATTTAACCAAACCAACCATGAGAGTTTATTTAGACAATGCGGCTACCACTGCAATCAATAAGGAAGTAGTTGAAATAATGACACAAGTCATGCTCAGCTCATATGGAAATCCTTCTTCTATTCATATGGAGGGGCGTACTGCTCGCTCCACAATTGAAACGGCACGTAAGAAAGTGGCCGAGTTGATTGGTGCTTCTGTAGGCGAAATTTTCTTTACTTCTGGTGGAACCGAATCTAATAATATGATTCTCAACTGTGCAGTCCGGGATATGGGGGTTACCAGAATCATTAGTACTAAATTAGAACATCACTGCATTTTACATACACTAGAAAGTTTGGAAGAATGTCAAAAAACAGAGATTATCCTCATAGATACTGATAATAAAGGTCGCCCAGACCTAATCCAGCTAAATGAACTTCTGGCTGACCAAAGTAAAAAAACGTTGGTGACACTGATGCATTCTAATAATGAAATTGGAACCATGATTAATTTGGAGCAGGTTAGTGCCATCTGTGAAAAACACAATGCGTTATTCCACTCAGATACGGTTCAAACTTTAGGTCACTTCCCTATTGATGTTTCGAAAACAAATATTCATTTCTTAACTGGGTCTGCTCATAAATTCCACGGACCAAAAGGGGTTGGTTTTTTATACATTAATAACGACTGTACCATCAAACCATTCATCAATGGTGGCTCACAGGAAAGAAATATGCGGGCAGGTACAGAAAACATTTATGGAATAGCGGGGCTTGCTGCTGCCTTGGAAATATCCTGTAAAGGCATGGCCGAAAAAGAGATACACATCAGAGGCATCCGCCAACACCTGATCAATCAACTTCGCGAAAACTTTGATGATATTCAATTCAATGGCGACTACGAAGGTCGCTACCACTATAAGGTACTCAGCGTTTCTTTCCCTCCTTCTCCTAAGTCCGAATTAATGCTACTCAATTTAGACATCAAAGGCATTTCCGCTTCTGGTGGTTCCGCCTGTAGCTCAGGTGCAGAGGCAGGTTCTCATGTATTGCAAGGAATCGGTGCTGACCCTAGCCGCAAGAGTGTACGCTTTTCATTCTCCGTCTATAACACCATGGAGGAGATTGATTATGTAATTGAGCAACTGAAGACGATTATTCCAGTTAGGACAACTGTTAACTCTTAACTGTTAACCGTTAACTGCCCACTACTGCTGGTTAATGAAAACAAAAAC
>CAZDTI010000502.1:0-6085 GCA_964508085.1 uncultured Saprospiraceae bacterium
TTATCCCAATTTTAACATGAATCTCAAAGGAAATGGGAAAATCCTCTGTATATTTACGTTGCTAAATTGCTCTTTTCCTTCTCAAGAAACCTCGCTTTAACAATAATTTTACTGAATTTTCAAAATATAAAAACAGCCTATGAAATTTTATGCCTTACTCTTTTCCCTCTTTCTCAGTCTATCTTTTTTGAACGCTCAGGTAATCGAATCAGAGCCCTTAGTAGAAGAAGAGGCTGAAATGGAAGCCCCAGCTCCTGCTCCCGTTGCCGAGACTAAAAAAGCGGCACCTGTACAAAGAGTAGCTCCTAAAAGAGCAACCCGTGGCAAAGTCGGTGGCCGCTATGGATTTTACAAGGGACAAGAATGGTTGATACTTCCAGTCTATGACGATTTGCCAAAGGAATACAGCGATTTTATGGTGGCCAAAAAAGATAAAAAATACGGAGTGATAGATCGCTTGGATAATGAGATATTTCCGTTTGAGTATGATGGTTTTCTACGACCAATGTTGGATTGGAAGACAAGGGAATATGCAGATTATTATTCAGTTACAAAAGGGAAGCTTAGAGGGATTCTTGATTTGAAAGGGAATGTCTTGGTTCCTGTTGAATACGAATATTTGCACAAAATAGGAAAAACTGATTACCTCTGTTTTGGTGATGAAAAAAATGGTTATGGTATGATGAACAAGGATGGAAGTATTGTAATTGAGCAAAAATATGAAGCTAAGTTAAGTGAGGCAGGTGAAAATTTATTAAGAACTAAGAAAAATGGAAAAATAGGTATTATTGATTTTCAAGAAAAAATGGTACTCCCTTTTGAATGGGATGAATTGTCACCTATAAGGGGAGTTTATCTCGCCCAAAAAGATAAGAAATATGGGATTATGACTCAGGATTTAGATATTGTCGTTGAACCCAAATATGATTTTATTGAGCGTCGATTTAATAATATATTTAAAGTGGTGTTGGATGAAAAATTGGGAGCGATTAATTCTAACTTTGAAGAAATTATTCCTCCGAAATATACCCACTTGAAGCTGTTTCATTCGCGTTATTTTGAGGCTGGATTAGATGGGGATGTTTTTGGGATAAAAGGAGTTATAGATACTCTAGGTAACCAAGTTTTGGACTTCAAATACAAGAAACTTATTCGCGCTGGTGGCGATCTGATTTTTGCTAAAAAACCTTCTGAGCAACTTTTTGCTGTATATAACAAAGACGGTGTTCAACTTGTACCGCCTACATTTCTAACGGTATCAGGGTTGACGCGAAACCTTAGTTACGTAATGAAAATGAGCTCTCCTGAAGGAAAAAAAGCAATTATTGACAAAAATGGAAAAGTTATTACACCTTTTATTTACGACAGAATTACTGCTAAGAGGAATAGCGAAGACGATAGTAAATCCATCATTACCGCCGAACGAGACGGTATTGTTGGAACCTTGAAGTATGATGGTACCGAGAACGATGATTTTAAATCTGTGGTCAATAAACGGAAGCAAGCTAGAAAGGATGAGGAAAATAAAAATAAAAATACCCTCAAAAAGCTAGCTGGAGAATGGTACGGAATTACTAAAATTAACGGAAAAGAATATTTAACTAATCTCCAGATTATCAATGCCTATTCAGGAGTTAGAACCATCTACTCCTTGGAAAAAGGAAAGGAATGTACACTTAGGCAAGTCTTTAAACCGGTACTACTTTCAGATGGTAAAACCTTTCTTACTCAATTTCAAGATCGATACATGGAGGTTGAATGCAGCAATCCACCTTCCGATTTTAATGCAAACAATATGGCTTTGTTTGGGAAAGGCATATTGCATATAAAAGGTGGGTTCAGTGATATTACCATTTCAAAATATACTAAAAAAGAAACGGGAGTTTCTGCTAAAGTAGACTATGATATTTTACGGAAAATTAAACTGCTTAAGCCTATTGAAGCGGACTTAAAAACAAAAATTGAATCAAGACCTGGTGGACTACGCTATCCAGAATTTGCGATCTCACCAGAAACGGGGAAGGTCCAAGTTATAAGTTACGGGAGCCCGGATGATTTTGGCTTTATTGAACTCAAAAAAGATGGCTACGTTTTTAAACCAGCCCGTTGGATAAAAGATTCTAACTTTCACTTGTCCGGCATTTTGAGGAATGTACGTTTCATTGATGAAAATGGAAAAGAAAAAGTTGGCGATTTGGACGTTTGTTTTGTCGCCACGTCTAAGGATCATTTCTGGTTTAGAGAAATGTTGAAGTGAGAATTCTTTTCCGTAAAGAAAAATGGAAAAGTAGGATTGGTAAAAACAACAAGGGAAGTGGTCGTTCCCTTTCAGTATGATCTTCACTTTTCGAACTCAATCAATAAAAAAATCAATTCATTTATAATTAGCTTCATTTCAATAATGGTACCTTGTTCGCTTTAAACTTCATAAATTGCTGAAATTCAACACTAAATATATATATTTAATACTAAATGCATAATCTAAAACTTTAGGGTAATCTCCGTTTTGTCCTTTCAGATCATTCAAAATATTACTACTTTTACACCCTGTACTAATCCTCTCTTTAGCAGTTACTATAAAACTTATTTCATTTTCATCTATAAATGAATTGGCCTTCGGGTCATTCATTTGGAAAAACATTAACTGTAGTGATGTATTCAACCAAGTTCTTACAATTCGGACTCACGCTCTTGTTGTGCTTACAGCTGGGGTCCACTTTCGCTAATAACCTCCATAATAAGGATCATAAAAATAATGTAGCGGGAGTAGTCCTCGACAACTTCCCCGCCAACTGGCAACTATACGCTAGGAACACGACCACCAACAAGGCCAATGTGCCAATCAGTGGAACGGTTCAATCCTTTTCTGGTTATGAAACCTTGCTCGTCAAACTCTACAAAAACGATGTCCTTAGTAATACTTTTACAGAAAATTTGACTTATAGCGGAGGCTTTACCAATTTCAATTTCACTGTGCCGATCAATGCCGAGTTGAGCAATTATACTTTCGAATTGGTTGGAGTGGATAATGGAGCGGAAACAGTGGAAGCTCGATCTGAAAAAGTAGTAGCTGGAGATGTGTATTGCATAAATGGACAATCCAATGCGGAGGGACAGGCCGCTTCCGATCCATCAGATCAGGTTGAATTCCTGCGTTCTTATACCTACAACTACGGCTGGAATTACATCAATTTTTCTTTTCCCGGTTTCTGGGGAGGACACTTAGGATATAAAGTTGTTACAGAAGCGGGAATACCCTGCGCAATATTTAATCAGGCAGTTGGAGGAGAGCAAATAGATTTCTACCTAAGAAATGATAACAATCCTTCTGCAGGTAATTACGGCGATCAACGTCAACGATTAGACGATGCTGGAATTGGTTCTAATGTTAGAGCCTTTATTTGGTATCAAGGGGAGGCAGATTCCTGGAATGTTTCTACAGAAGATTACAAAGTAAACATGGAAAGATTGTATGATGCTTGGAGAGCTGACTATGACCTTGATGCAGTTTATCTTTTTCAAATGAGATATAAGTCTTGTAATTCTCCTAATCCGGACATTCTGGAAGCACACCGACAATCAGCTAATGAAATTAATGGCTTATACGTCATGTCTACTAGCAATGCCATTCACGATGGCTGTCACTATCCCTATCAGGGAGGCTATAAGGTGTTGGGTAGCAGAATATTCAATCTTATCAATCGAGACGTTTACAATCAAAATGCAAGCAATATTACTCCACCAGATGTAAGTAGTATTTCTGTAAATAACAATATTATCACAATTCAGATGACCGGGAATGGAGCTTTAAGCCAAACCGGAAACCCTTGGTCTGATTTTGAACTGGAAGGCGGCAATGTTAGCATAACAGGAGGAAGTTTGTCTGGTACAACCATTACCTTGAACTTGTCTGGAGAAGCTGCTGGGGTAACCGCGGTTTCCTACCTCGGACATCCCGGAGGAGCAAATGATTGGATTTTCAATCCTAAAGATATTGGGATTCTTTCCTTTTATAATTTTCCAATTAGTAATCCCATTCCGGGAAATGGAAATAGTGGAGCAATTGATTGTGCGAATGTAAACTTTTCAACTGGAAATGGCACCATAGTCGTCAGTGGTTTAGATGGTGCTCCCATTACGCATTTGCAAGTTTTTGATCCCAATTGGTCAGTTGCTTATTCTTGCTTGAATGATTGCGATGCGATAGAAAGTGTACCATTACCGATGGGAACATATAATGTTTATGTAAAATATTACAATGAAGATTGGGGCTTCGAATGCGAAGTCAGTGAAACCTTAAATGTATTATCATCAGGAGGTCCTGGCCCTGTGGATAACGACAATGACGGTGTTGTTGCCGCGGATGATTGCGATGATAACAATCCTTCCATCCCAACAACTCCAGGTAGCGCTTGTAATGATGGCAATAGCAACACCACCAATGATATTATTCAATCAGATGGTTGTACTTGTGAAGGAACCAACCCCGCCCCAGTAGACAACGATAATGATGGCGTTGTTGCCGCGGATGATTGCGATGATAACAATCCTTCCATCCCAACAACTCCAGGTAGCGCTTGTAATGATGGCAATAGCAACACCACCAATGATATTATCCAATCAGATGGTTGTACTTGTGAAGGAACCAACCCCGATCCAGTAGACAACGATAATGACGGCGTAGTTGCTGCCGATGATTGCGATGATAATAATCCTGCAATCCCAACAACTCCAGGTAGCTCTTGTAATGATGGGAATAGCAGTACCACCAATGACATTATTCAATCAGATGGTTGTACTTGTGAAGGAACCAGCAGCAGTGGTGGCGGAATTGATTGTAATAATATTGTTATTGGTTCAAATGATCTTACCCTTTCAGTTGCTGGACTAGGAACAGCAGCAGTGAGTAAGTTACAAGTCTTTACGTCCAATTGGTCTTTAGTGCACAATTGCTTTGGAGATTGCGAGGATACTGAAATCCTAAACTTGGCAGCCGGTGATTACCGCGTAACAGCCTCGCTTCACAATAGTAGCTGGCAGGAGGTCTGTAAAGTTTCTATTGAACTGACCTTGGAAGAAGGGGGAAGTAATGGTGGTGGTGGTAACCCCGTTGACAATGACAACGATGGGACGATTGCCGCGGATGATTGTGACGATAACGATCCTACGATTCCAACCTCTCCGGGTTCTGTATGTAACGACAACAATAGTAATACAACAAATGATGTCATTCAATCGGATGGTTGTACCTGTGCTGGAACAAACAGTGGAGGAGGAGGTTCGACTGGAGCCGATCTGGAATTAAATATGACTGTTGCAGAATCAGAATTTATCATTTACGAGTTTATAAACTATACACTCACCTTAAATAATACCGGAACGGAAGTCGCTCAGGATATTACAGTAGCTAATTTACTACCAACCGGAGCAGTGTATTCCAATCATGTTTCCACAAATAGTGGCGATTACACCCCTTGGGATGGGAAGTGGCGTGTGGGAGATCTTAATTCAGGTGCTACCGCCATTTTAGAATTGAGATTATTTGTCCTGGCTGATGATCAATCCATAAATAATTTTGCACAAGTAAGTGCAGCAACAGGAGATGATCCTGATTCCACTCCTGGAAATAACAATATAAATACAGCATCAGAAGATGATGAAGCAAATATCATTTTGCCAGCTGGTCAGCGTTCCACGGAGGTGATTGGTATTCCACTTTCTCAACAGCGTTTTATTACCTTAGTTGGGCTCTATCCTAATCCTGCAGACGATGCCTTAAATTTGGAAATTAGTGCCAATGAGAAAATCGCACAAAATATTCAGCTGTATGATTCTTTTGGATCACTTAAAGAGGTATTGCCTATTCAACTAGAAGAAGGTATTAATCGGCAGCGCATAGATATTTCGGATTTACCAAGTGGAATGTATTATTTGCTTTTTGAAACGAATAAAAGACATGAGCCGATCCGTTTTGTAAAGCAGAGGAGGTAGAAATCTGCTGCCTTTTGGAATCAAACGCTTAATATCTTTAAAACATGAATCATCCCATAAGTAAAGTGTGCACGTACGAAAATTCACAACATAA
>CAZDTI010000503.1:0-6067 GCA_964508085.1 uncultured Saprospiraceae bacterium
GCTACAACATTATGTCGCAAGACACTTCGGTCGGGCTGGTTCGCAGTTCTTTACGTTAGAAGGTAACCCATCTACCCATCTACCCATCTACCCATCCACCCACTACAAATGCCACTACAAATGACCAAGAACCTTAATTTTAGACTTTGTAAAAAATAAATCTATCTCATGAAATGGACGGTTCTTCATTCTGAAAAAATTCATTCTGAACCTTGGTTTAATGTCCGCCGAGAAAAAGTGCAGTTGCCATCCGGGCCGATTCTGGAGCAGTATTATGTACTGGATTATCCAAATTGGATCAATGTACTTGGTTTGACGAAATCTGGTGAACTTATTATGGTTTGTCAATACCGGCATGGCCTCCAACAAGTCTCTTACGAATTATGTGCTGGGGTTTGTGATCCTGAGGATGCCTCTTTTTTGGCTACTGCTAAGCGAGAGATGTTGGAAGAAACAGGCTATGGTGGCGGTGAGTGGGAGGAGTATATGGTCTTGTGCGCGAATCCTGGGACGCATAGTAATTTGAGTTATACTTTCCTGGCGAAGAATCTGGAGAAATTGCAAGAGCAGGATTTAGAGGAAACGGAAGAGATTACGGTCCATCTGTTTTCCAGAGAAGAGGTGAAAGGAATGTTATTGAGGAATGAGATTCCGCAGGCTTTGCATGCTGCACCTTTGTGGCGGTGGTTGGGGGAGTGAGAGAGTGGGGTAGAGGAAGTCCAGACCTTTTAAATGATAAATGTTCATTCATAATTGCCAAAAAAATAATAAAAGCCCTCACCTTTTTTTAAGGGAGGGCTTTTCTAATTTTAACTCTAAAATATATTTGATTTGTACACAATACATTTTAGCATAAACATTATTGGATATTTAATACAAACTGTAATTCAAAATCAGTATCTCCATCAGTTGCACCAGAAGTAGCTGTTTTAACATCTGGTTGGTGTTGTAATCTTGCCGTAAAAGTACCTCCTGATAAAGCGGAAGATGAGGTTGTCCAAGAAGTTGATAAACCTAGAGAATTTCCATTGCCATCATTATCATTGTATTTTAATGGATCAGAGGAACTATCAATATTCCCGTTTCCAGTAGGATTAGCAAAAGCATCGTTTGAAAAGCCAAAGAAGAGTTGATGTTCATCATCTTCTTCTTTAATCTCGTCTCCGATATCCTCTCCGGGCGTTTCAAGATTATTAAAAATCTCAAAGGTAAGGGTATAGGTTTTATCAACATCCAGATTAATTTCACCTAGGATTGCTAACTCTTGAACTCCGGCTCCGTCTGGATCCTGAGCGCTGGCTTCGACCACATCTGTTGCGTCTGCATCATTTGTAAAAACGAGTTTGACATCGGTAATTACCTCTAATTCATTTTCTTCTTCAGGTGCTTCATCATCGCTTTTACACCCCGTAATTAAAACCCCTGCAGCAAGTAAAATGTAGAAGCTAAATTTGTTAAAGTAATTTAATACTTTCATCGTTAATTTGTTTTAGATTTAAATAAATAATTAAATGTGAAAAGAAAGTTTATTCCAGGCTCATCAGCGAAATACCTCATCTCATTGAGGTCATTCCGATAACGAGTATTGAATACATTTTGAATGGACAGACCTGCATCAAATCCTCCTAACTTAAGTTGCCAAGCGATATCAAATAGGAAATAGCCTGTCGGAGCATCTTTGAAATCAAAGATCTCTGAGTCAGGGGTAATGACAATCGAACCATCTATCAACTCTTCTGGACGAATGGTTCTTGGTGCTTGAAATTGTCTGAATGTATAACTTGGGTTTAAAGAGAGCTGGGAAGATTTAACTTTCCAAAATGACGGTATTTCCCAACCCAATTGGTAGTTTATCGAAATAGGAGGTTGGTTGATAAGTGATTCATTTTTCTTTAAGTTTTTTGACCACAAATAACTCATCCCAAATGTACCATCTATTGAATTTGACCATTCCTTTTGCCAGGACAAATCCGTACCAATAAATAAAGCATCTGCTTGATCATATATGAACACAGGCATGGGTCCTCTAACGGTGCCAATGACTGCTAAAGGCCGACTAAAAATGTAGTTTTCAATGTAATGAGTATAGGCAGTTACCGTATAAGTATTGGTTTTCTTTTGTGTTCGCCATTCATTAATCCACTTATAACCTTTTTCGGGAGAAACATCGCTTTCGCTTAGGGTAACTACCTTATTCGTTCTTAATTCGCTATCTTCATTGGTGTAGTAGCGAAGTAGACCGAAGGAGGTCTTGAAACCTTGTTGCCCAAAACTATATAACTCTGCCATGTTGGGCGTTCGCCAAGCTGTTGCAAAATTTGTTCTAAAAGTATTGTTATCTGAAATACTAAGAATGTATCCTAAGGAAGAGGTTAAGTTTGTAAAACTATACTTGTCTCTGAAAATGTTCTGATTGGTCTCTCTTCCACGGACACTATTGTATTCATAATCCAAACGAATACCTACTTCAAACGTACTTCTATTTCTTTTAAGGCTTTCAATGACAAAAGCACTATTCCGGAAGGTATTGTAGTTAGGAATAAATGGAGTTGTTCCCGTACCCGGATTATTGTCATTGTTTTGAGTAAAGACTTGAAAACCAACTAAGCCATCCAGCTGAAACCAGTCAGGGTGTTTCCATTCCAATTGATAATCAGTAGTAATAAGGTCGAGATCAAAAATAGGTAGATTAGCATTTCTCCTCACGTCATATTCTTCTCTATTATTTAGTTGACTTCCCAGCCTAAACGTAAGTTTTGCATCATCAGCATACCACCAATTCATTTCTATCTTACCTAAATGATGTTGAACAAGTTGATTTGGCTCGTTAATATCATAAGAAAAATCATTGATAATAACTGGTTCGGCTGCATTAATAGCTTTGACAATAGCAGTCCCACTATTCGCAATCGATGATCTCAAAAGGGCTAAGTTTTGATTTAAATAGCTGTAGTATACTTTAAAGTCAAAGTTCTCAAAATGATATCGTAAACCTCCATTCATAGATTGCTCTTCTTTACCAGAATTAGTAAGCGAGTAGTCTGGAGAATGTCTATCCCCGATCCGAGTATAATTAGCTCCTATATGATAACTCCACTTTTTTAAACCTTGAGCGATTTCAGAATTAACAAAGTACCCACGTCCATTGCTTTGATAACCTGTACCAAGTGCTAACTTTAAAGGTTCATTTAGATATAATGGGTCTGACTCTATTATAATAGCTCCTCCTAAAGCTTCAGGACCGTACCGGACTCCTGCAGCACCCTTTACCACTGTTACTCTATTGGCGGTTGAAACATCAATTTCCGGCGCATGGTCAGTGCCCCAGTTCTGAAACCCATGTTTAAAGCCGTTGTTAAGTATAAGCACTCGGTTACCATACAAACCATGTATAACTGGTAGTTGTACATTATTTCCACTTGAGGTAAAAGTCACTCCTTCTATTTCTGATAAGGCAGAAGCAAGAGATTGAGTGGGGTCTATAGACAGGACTTCTTTATTTATACTTTGCTGTGAAATAGATGCGGTACCATCTGCTTTACTTTTTTTTGCTGTAATCGTGACTGCCTCTAAATGATTCACTTCTTTTTTAAGGTATATAAAAGGCTTTTTACTATGTTCATGAAAATGTTGACAAGTAGTATCACAATAGCCAATGCATGATATGATAAGTGTATTAGATTGATTACATAATTCCTCAAAATGAAATTCTCCATTAATATCTGATAGTAAAAAACGGTCTGTCCCTTTAACATTCAAGGATGCGTATGGCAATGGCTCTTTAGTATCTACGTCCAGAATAGCACCTATTAACTCATAGTTACAGGAGTCTGTATGCTGAGCGCTTATTGTAGCGTTTATTGCAAATATGATGAGTATAATTAAAATCTTTTTCAATTGCGCCATGCATTAAGTGAACGAATAGTTTGATATCCTTAAGACCCAGGATGTCGATCTCGGTTTATATGAAATTTGACTTTTAACTGCCATACAATTTCCAAAAGCAACCTTGTTTTCCACTGATATGCTTGTGGGCGGAAGCTCCCCTTTAGGGCCTGTCTAGCTGCCAGATAGAGCTGGGGGTTGCGTGGGCAAAAAGTGTATAGTAATTTTTTAATCCAGGGCATAAACCCTTTGAACAGGCCATTCATCCTCATGCCCTGTTTTCCATTTTTGAGTAGCCAATTCTTCGACCGTTGCCAGACAAGCATCGAGTTCCGACTTAATCAATTCTTTTTCCATGTCTTGTCCGATGAAAACAATTTCGTTCTTTCGGTCTCCAAACCTTTTGTCCCAATCTGATTCAATTTCTTTTTGGTTTTCCACGAATGCTAAGTGCTGAGTTCGTTTTCCATAAGGCATACTGCTCCACCAAAGACCTGCGCTATCTGCCCGTAGGGAACCTCCAGCCTGCCCCCAGGTCAACGCTTGTTCGGGGCGTGAAGCAATCCAAAACAATCCTTTGCTACGGATAACTGTTCTGGGGAAATCCCTTTGAATGTAGCTCCAAAATCGCTTTGGATCAAAAGGCCTTTTGCTTCGATAAACAAATGAGCTAATCCCGTATTCTTCCGTTTCCGGCGTGTGTTCCTCCTTGTTCAATTCTTCTAACCAACCAGCACTTTGCTCCGCTTCCTCAAAATCAAAAAGACCTGTGTTTAGTATTTTATTGGGGTTGACTTTGCTAAAGCTAGATTCAATAATTCGAGCGGAGGGGTTTAATTTTTGAATGGCTGCTTTTAAGACCCCCAAGTGCTCCTCTGTTACTAAGTCCGCCTTATTAAGAAGAATAACATTGGCGAACTCAATCTGGTCAGTTAATAAGTTGACAATGGTCCGATTGTCTCCCTCTATATCCGTGAGTTTTCTATCCATCAATCTTTCTGGACTGCCAAAATCATTAAAGAAATTAAAAGCATCTACTACCGTGACCATTGTGTCGATGTAGCTAAACTTCGACAAATCAATTTCGCTTTCTTCATCTACAAAAGAGAATGTTTGTGCTACCGGGACTGGTTCGCTGATGCCTGTACTTTCAATAAGCAAATAGTCAAAGCGATTTTCTTTGGCTAAGCGCTCTACTTCGATCATCAAATCTTCCCGAAGTGTACAGCAAATGCATCCGTTACTCATCTCTACTAATTTCTCCTCCGTTCGAGAGAGGGTATGTTCATTTTTTACCAGATTGGCATCTACGTTTACTTCACTCATATCGTTGACGATAACGGCTACTTTCAAACCTTCTTTATTATGTAGAATGTGATTGAGCAAAGTGGTTTTTCCAGCTCCAAGAAAACCGCTTAATACGGTGACGGGTAATTTTTTGGTTGAAATCATAATTAAAATAATTGAACTTGTTTTAAAGTATTTCTATTCACATAAACTTCTAGTCGGCTCTGTACAAAAAGATTGATCAAGTTAGTTTTGCAATCATTGACAATACAGCTTTTCCATTCTTCAAAGGTTCGAGGTATCAGGCAAAAAGGTTTGACATCTCATTAGTATCAATTCTTAAGAGAAGTCGTTTTTCTCCATTTTCTTCAATAACAGGGCTTCGATGAATGATCGGGTTTGCATCATCATATAGCGCACCTTTCAAAATGACGACGTCACCTGTGGGGACCCGTTGAATGTGTTGCTGTTCTATAACCTCTTCTAAATTTACTCTTCCTATTTTGGGAGTTTTTTCTTCAACTATTTCATCTGGAATCCAATTTGTGCCTGGACCAACATAAGTGCAGAGCAATCGCAAATCATTAATATCGGTATGAAATTTTCGGCACATATTCGTACTCACTGTGGTCAGCAACAAACGAAAGGAAGGAGCTTTAGAAATTTTTTCAAACAACTTTATAAGCGAAGAGATGTCCTCAAAAAAGGAATCGAATTCAGAAAGATTTTGATTAAAGTAATCTTTCAGTTTTGAAATAATCTCTTCCGAAGTACCACTTGCTCTACATTCAATTTTTTGATCCATAACCTGATTTAGATCCTTGATTAAGGAATCAACATTTCGTTGATAAATGGCAATGTTTTTAGATTTTAAATGAATGTCTTGCAACTCTTT
>CAZDTI010000504.1:0-6017 GCA_964508085.1 uncultured Saprospiraceae bacterium
TGTTCCGGTGATTGCGAAACAACGGAGACCATAACGGTTAGCGAAGGAGTTCATCATGTAAAAGTCAACTTATATAACGCGACCTGGCAACCCATTTGTGAAACACTGGAAGACCTGAATTGCTCAGGAGGAAATCCTTGTGACAACTTAGGAGGTGACTCTGATGGCGATGGTATTTGTAATGATAATGATAATTGTGTTGATGTGGCGAATCCAAGTCAAAGTGACAGTAATGGCAATGGAATAGGTGATGCTTGTGAAAGCAATGATCCTTGCGCAGCTGTTAGCATTAGCTGTGATAACAATACAATAACAGTTGGAAATTTAAACACAGCGGTTGCTCAAGTTCAGATTTTTGATGCCAATTGGCAAAGTGTATATTCCTGTTCCGGTAACTGCGAAACAACGGAAACGATTAACGTCAGTGAAGGTCTTCACCATATAAAAGTTAATCTGTACACGGCGACTTGGCAATCAATATGTGAAATTAATGAAGATGTGAATTGCTCAGGAGGAAATCCATGCGATACTCAAGGAGGTGATTCTGATGGTGATGGTATTTGTAACGACACTGACAACTGTATTGATGTACCTAACCCAAACCAAAGTGATAGTAACAGCAATGGTGTTGGTGATGCTTGTGAAAGTAATGACCCTTGCGTCGTTATAAACCTTAGCTGCAATAACAATGTAATCACAATTGAAAATTTAAACTCCCCCATTTCTCAAGTTCAAGTATTCGATGCCAATTGGCAAACCGTTTTTTCTTGTTCTGGAGATTGTGAGACTACGGAAATCATTAACGTCAGCAGCGGTATTCACCATGTAAAGGTTAATCTGTACACGGCGACTTGGCAACCAATCTGTAACATCTTAGAAAGCCTGAATTGCACTGGTGGCAACCCTTGTAACAATCAAGGGGGTGACTCTGATGGTGATGGCGTTTGCAATAACAATGACAACTGTATTGACGTGGCCAATCCAAATCAAACCGACAGTAATAGCAATGGTGTGGGAGATGCTTGTGAAAGTAATGATCCTTGTGCCGCTATTAGCATCGTTTGTGAAAACAATATTATTACAACTAGTGGATTGAATGGTTCTCCTATTTCTAAATTACAGATTTTTGATGCCAATTGGCAAACTGTTTTTGATTGTTTTGGCAATTGCAATGATACCGAAACCATCGCTATAGGCTCTGGTGTTCACCATGTTTTCGCAAAATACTATACCTCTGGTTGGCAGTCAATTTGTGGCGTTGAAGAAGATGTGAATTGCGCTAGTGGAATTTCAATTGAGTCCAACGGAGAAGAGGGAGATGTGGAAGATCAATTGGATTCGGAGGAACTCGGATTCGTCGTATATCCGAATCCTGCTGATGAAAATATCTTTGTCAACCTTAGTTTATTTAATGGTCGAAAAGGGAAACTTCAAATGCGAGATGTTTTGGGTCGAGTGGTTTATCATCAGGATTTTCTGGAGATACCAAAGGATCCAATTCAGATAGTAACGCCTTATCGTTTGACTAGTGGGGTGTATGCGATTAGTTTAAAAGTGGAAGATCAAAAGTTGATTACGGAGCTATTGGTTATAGCACGTAAGTAATAACCTAAAAGAATTATTTCTTGGATTTTATTCAGTTTCTAAACTAGTGGGGTCAACAGATGTGCGTTTACTGAATCTATGTAACTCATTCCTAAATAGAGACGGAGGCAACCAAATTAGCGAGAGTAGGATGTGCGCTACCTCCCTGCGGTTCTATTGTTATGTTTAAACTGGTAGCATATTCTTTAAATGGAATTGCAACAAGCTCCCCTTTCTTATCGGGAATAATTTCAACACTTATCATTTCACCATCAACATCAGCCCAAAGTTGAAGGCATTTATCTTTAGGTATTTTGGGCAGGGAAAGAACACTTAAGTAAGATCGTTTTTTTTCTTTGTTCCAATAAGCTACAGTTTCTAATCCAGCTGCTTTTTTATTTCCAACTATGGCATATTTTTCTGTGCTAACATCATCGAGCAACTGCCATTGTTCTCTTTGTTGTGCGTATTCCTTTTCCCTTTCGCCACATTCGTTTTGAAGATTAACATATTGCTCATTCAAACTTTTGATCTCTCCTGTGAGTGTTTTTTGTGTTTGCGCCTGGTACATGGAAAAGAGACAAAAAGTAACTGCAGCGATAGAAGCAGCCACTGCCCACCATTTTTGATAATTGGTTTTCTTTTGTGGTAAATCAGAATGTTTATCTATTTCGCTAAGGATATTTTCTTTAGTCCCAAGAGGAGGAGGCGCTGCTACCTTAGTAGCCAGCAATTCCAGGTTCTCTTGTAATTCCTCATAAGCTGATTTTACTTCCTCAGAATTGCGGATATAATCTTCTACCTCTGAGATACGAGCAGGATCAATAGAGCCAAGAACATATTCTTCAAGCAAAGTGGAGGCTAAAAATTGTTTTATATCTTCTTTCATTGTTATAGTAAAATCAAAGTAAGTAAAATCAATAAGGCATCATTTCCATAAACGGCCCGCAGATCGCGAAGACCTATTTTTAAACGTGTTTTAATAGTTCCCAATGGAATACCAAGCTCTTCGCTCGCTTCTGCCTGAGTCATACCTCTAAAGAAAAGAGCTTCAATCACTTCCAGATATTTTTGATCTAAACCAGCCAATATGTCTTTAATATCTATAAGCTGAGGCTTAAAATTCGTAGATCCTAAAGTATCTACGTTTGAATCATCAATTTGGATTTCTCGGGCTTTCTGTTTTTGCTTGGAACGCAACTTATCTATGGCAGTATTACGACAAATCCTTAACAACCAAGTGAATAGACGTGCTTTTTTAGGATCATACTGCGCTGCATTTTTCCAAATCTTTATAAAACTTTCCTGCAAAGCATCTTGTGATAGCGCTTCGTCTTTAAGAATGGTTTTGATAACCCCATATAAATTGTCAGCATAGTTGTCATAAATCAGGCTGACAAAGGCTTTGTCCTTCCTTTTAATCAACTGAATTATTTTTTCCTCAATAGGGTGCGGCATGAATAAATGTTTTGCGTTTGCAAAATTAACAAAATTTTAAGATTCATCCGAAATCCAAGTCGATTGTTCGCTTCGTAGGTATGCCGACAACTAATTAATCACTAGAGTTTATAACTAAAGATTTAGTGTGCGACCTGTCTGGCGCCGGCCAGGTTCAAATGATCTTTTAACATCAACTCAAATCAAAAATCATTTAAAATGAATTTCAATCGAATTTTTTTCTCCTTGCTTTTCGTCGCTTTTTCTTCTGCTTTAATAGCACAATGTAACAATAATAAAAACCACCACAATTCTGGAAAAGCAGTAAAAACGTCTTGGTCGCATGGTAAAGATATCATCGACATCGCAGCTGCCGGTGATGATTTCAGTACTTTAGTTACCGCTATCAAAACAGCTAACCTTGTAAAGACATTGAAAAGTGAAGGCCCGTTCACCGTGTTTGCTCCAGTGAATTCTGCTTTTGCAAAATTACCAGAAGGGACCGTAAAGACGCTTTTACAACCAGAAAATAAAGAAACCCTAAGCAAAATATTGACCTACCATGTTGTTGCCGGAACCTTCTATGCTACTGATGTTATTAACGCGATAAATGCTTCCGACGGGGAATTCTCAATTAAAACAGTAAGCGGAGATATATTGAAAGCTTCTCTGCAAAATGGTACAGTAATATTAACCGATGAAAATGGAGGAGTCTCTGCCGTAACTAAAACCAATGTAAAAGCATCCAATGGTGTTATTCATGTTATAGACAGTGTAATTCTTCCTAAGTAAAAGGAAGCTCATTCGTGATCAATGAACAAAATAATTTCTGATAAATATAATTAAAACCGTCGGGGTGCAGTCAATTGGATTGCACCCCCTCTTTTTCCATTGTCACTAAACCGACCTTTAAGTCAAGTTCCAAGCGAATCATATATCCACTTTCCCATTCTTGCTGTTTATTTGAATATGGAAAACATCCGTTTCTTCATATTGGCTCTACTTTTATTTCCAACTACAGTTTCGTACACACAGTCTTGCTGTTCCGGAGGAGTACCCCTTTCTTCCAATCTGGGTTTGCCATCTGTTGATCCGGGTGTCATGCAACTTAGCTTGTCTTATGATTATAACAATTTAAATACATTAAAAGCGGGTTGGGAAAAACTAGATGATGACACTAGAGAAAGGATTACACATTCCGCTTTGCTAAATTGGGGAGTTGCAGTCAATAATAGAATCTCTGTCGAAGGAATATTTAGTTACCTGAGTCAAGTAAGAAAAGTAACCCTGACCTCAACGGACATTACTCAAACCAATGGAATTGGGGATGCTGTTTTTCTAATCAATTACAGACTTTGGACTGCCAAAAATAAAGCAAGTAATTGGCGCGCAGCACTCGGGGTAAAAGCACCATTAGGCGCTACCGATCGAAAAGACGACCGAGGCATTAGAGTCAGTGAAGAACTACAGCCTGGAAGCGGTGCCTGGGATGCGATTGTCTGGACGCAATTTAGCCATAACCTAAAGGTCAGACCTTCTACAACAATCAATCTAACTTCCGCTTATAGCTACAAAGGAAAAACATCCGGAGAACAACCCTACCAATTTGGCAACGAATGGCAATTTTCTTTTGGAATAGCGGACCGATGGCTCCTTGGAAAAGCACTTTTTGATCCGGGGCTCAGTATAAGGTATCGTTGGGCTGGGGCAGATGAATTTGATAGTGCCCCTCTTCCTGCAACTGGTGGACAATGGGTTTTTATACAACCTAACCTAAGTTGGTGGTTACAACCTGATTTGTCTTTTAGTTTGAGTGCCACAGTCCCAGTTTTAGCGTATGTAGAAAACACTCAATTCTCTCCTACTTTGCGAACAAATGTTGGGATTTTTTATCGTTTTGCGCTGTGGAAAAAACCTGTTCAGCCATACACGCTTACAAATAATAACAATTAATTTACGGCAAAGGAGATTCTTTTAAACAAAAAGAATCACTATATGATTTTATAAGACGCGAGGTTCTTTTTTTTCGGATTTTAAACACATAGGCCTGTCCTGAGCTTGTCGAATGGGCACATAGAACACATAGTCCCCGATCGCAAAAGTTCACATAGTAATTTACTTCCGCCTGGCGGACGGACAGGTTCAGTAAATCTTACATAGGCCATAAAGAAAACAAATAATAATCTAAATCAATCTATATCATGAAAAAAGCACTATTCTTATTCTGCACTCTTGGACTCCTACTCTCCTATTCCTGTAAAAAGAGCCAGGACTCGAATTGGTTAATCCCTTCCGACAAAGTGGAAGATGGTGGTCCGGGGAAAGATGGAATCCCTGCGCTTGATAATCCAAATTTTATAAGCTCCGAAGAGGTTACTTATTTAAACGATAGTGACTTAGTGCTTGGGTTAAAAGTTGGAAATACCGTTCGTGCCTACCCTATTCCAATTCTTGATTGGCATGAAATCATAAATGATGAAATCGAAGGAAAACAAATCGCCATCGTTTATTGTCCACTGACAGGAACGGGTATTGGTTGGGACAGAATGGTTAATGGCAACCTGACTACCTTTGGCGTAAGTGGGTTGTTATACAATTCTAATATTATCCCCTATGATAGATCCACCGATAGTAATTGGTCGCAAATGTTGTTAAAAGCGGTCAATGGAGAATTGATAGGAATGGGGATTGATACCTATACTTTATTTGAAACGGAATGGGGCCTTTGGAAAGAAATGTACCCTGAGGCAGAAGTGGTTAGCACAGATACTGGTCATGCTAGAAATTACAATTCCTACCCTTATGGATCGTATAGAACAGATAACAGACTAATTTTCCCAGTTACGGATTCAGATGATAGACGGACACTTAAAGACCGAGTGCTGGGAGTTATTATTGATGAGCAAGCTAAGTTGTATAGCTTTGATGACTTTGAGAGCCCTACTGTAGTGAAGGATCAATTTGCAGGAATAGATCTGGTTGTTGTTGGAAGTTCA
>CAZDTI010000505.1:0-6006 GCA_964508085.1 uncultured Saprospiraceae bacterium
ATATTGAAATTACTTTTCTGATTTGGTAGCAGTTACCGAAGTAGATGAATTCAAAGTAGTGTAAACATTATGATGAGTAGGGTGGTCTTTTGTTAGGCGGGCTTCAAATTGGACAAGGCGTTGTTCTAATTTTTCAATTTGATCCAGCTTTTTCTGAAGGGTGACGTTCTCTTTTTGAAGCGACTGTACTTGCTTGTATAATTCCTGAGTTGCTGAAACATTGAGCATCGCAATGGCCTCATAGTCGACATGATGAAAATCATCTACTTGTCGACCAAATACAAACACTTCCCCATTTTCTTTAAGATCTATTCGAAAAGCATCCTCAGCTATCTCTAGTACATTATAGAGTTCTTTTTTATTTTCGGCATAAACAGCTACTTTCTCTCCCTCTTTAAGATCTGTTGCTAGTTTTACCCAGCCGTTCATAATTTTGGCAGACTGATAAATATCGGGTACTTCAGCTATCGAGGTCGAAACTGCCAAAGGATACACTTCTGCAACTTGCTGCGCTATGACTTTTTTGAAAGTCTTATCGCCATGTTGAACGGTATCTTTCATTGTATAATCTGTCACCTCTATCTGAGAGAGTAGATTTAGGTCAGTTGAACTATTGCTAATGCCATTAATCGTTTTTATTCGCTCATCAGAGTGTGCTACGAAGTATAAACCCGTGACGCGGTAATCAGCATAAATAGAGGTTGGATGATATCCACTTTGAGAGACAGAAGTACATCCACCAGTATTTGCATTAATACCATACCTACATTCACTACCATTGTAATGAACTTCCAGGCTGCTGCCGATGTCCAAGGCTGCACGGGAAGCAGCTATATTAATACCTACAGAACCATCATCGTTAACTCTGATTCCGTTATCTCCATTGTTGGTCAGCCAGCTACCCAATAATGAGATATTCCCTGTGCCAATATCTACATTTCCATTTGGAGCTATTCTTATCCCTTCATTTTCTCCGTCATCTGACAACCAACTTCCTGACATGGCTATATTACCCGCTCCGATATCAATATTTCCAGTAGTTTCTACAGTCATTCTGACGCTGTCGTTGGTAATAAGTCTAAATGGGTGATTAGTCTTGCTGCCAATTGCAGTAGTAGAAGGGCCAGCTTTTGTTACCAGCTCAACACTATAATTGGCATCACTGATGTGGGAGAGTCCGATATTGCTAAAAGCAGAATTTTCAACAGTTAGTCTTCTCCCTGGCGGTATGGTTGTACCTATACCAACCGATCCGTTTGTTTCTAGCGTTACTGCTCTTGTCCCCGCGGATACCAGATGAAAAGGAAGAGAATTGTAAGTGCCGATCTCACCTCCATTACTGCTATTTACCTTCGTACCTAACAGTACGGCTCCATTTGTGTGAAATAGACCAAATTCATCTTCAGCCGTAAGGACTTCAAATTTTCTGCTTGGGTTTGTTGTTCCTATACCTACACGGCCGTTGTTGTCTATGGTCATGGCTTCTGTTCCTGCTACCGCAAATCGAATCTTATCTTCATCGGCAGCTTTCTCCACCTGTACCTTAGTATCATTATCAGCATCGGCAATTTCTATTGCATCGTCACTTTTCAATTCTGCCCAAGCGGTATTAAAAAACCAAAAACTTCCTGTTGTGCTATCAAAGACCAATAGACCGTTTGCTGGATTAGAAATGGTTGTTCGTTGTGACGTTGTCATTCGCGGAATAAGTAAACCTTTGTTGGTTGATTTGACATCGAGCATAGCGCTGGCGTCGGGATCAGCATTGTCTGTGTTGATGCCGACTTGGGCGTAAATACTTAAATTAAAAAACGCTAATCCTAAGAGAAGAAAGATACTTTTCATTTTCATTATTTTTAATTTTTAAAAATTGACTTTATTTATTTTAACCTTATTGATACAGGAATATTTGAAATGGTTTTAATGACAAATGGAATTACAATTGCTCAAAAAGAATGGTTGTAGGTGAACCTAAAATATTGAGCAACTTAGAATAATCATTTATTGCTGGCGGACCAGTGATTCTTACCGTTCCATCCATATTGAAGTCCTGTGGGACATACACGTTTGTTTGAATAGTAGTAGGTGTTCCCAAATAATTCAGTAAATTGGAATAATCATTTATTGCTGGCGGGCCAGTTACTCTCACACTATTATTACCGTTAGCATTCCCACCCCATAGACCTAAAACTCCGCTTCCTAAATTCACTCTTGCATTGGTTCCAAAGGTAGCGGTAGCACTAGTCGTAAAATCAATGTTAGCGGGTGTAGTAGAAAGGGCAACGGTAGCACTGGTTCGAATACCCAGGTGATTTCGATGACGCACCGCAACAAAATAATCATCAGGCGACGCCACTGAAAAAGTAACGGGTGATGTTCCATCGACATCGACAATATCTCCATCTCGTTGAATCAAGGCAGATCGGGTATGTTGTACGGTAGAGGCCGCAGCTTTATTTCGGAGCTCCAGGAAAACCCAGTCGACGATGGCATCATTTCCAGTAGTTGCTAACACGGTGTTTGTAACTGTTTCTCCACCTCCATTGATGTGCGTAAATCCGCTTAGCGAAGTGTAAGGTTCTGTTAACGGAATAAGATTGGCGCTTCTTAAATCATCTTCCATTTGTTGCCCTGAATAAGGGCCTTGCAAAAAAGCCTTGTTGTTTAATTGTATTCCCCCTGCGGAAATACTAAAAGAAGTAGTGCCTGAATTAACCGCTATTTCATAAAACAGCAGCAACATAATTGCTCCACTGGTATCTCTAACTGTTCCTTGCTTAAAATTCGTTACGGGGCTACCATTAACGGATAGATTGGCTACGCTATTTGATCCCCAATTTGAAATTTGAAAACATACATTTCTCAATGGTTGATTCGCAGAAGCAACAATATCAAATGATATATTATTGGTCGTTCGGGTAAACTTATAAGTACGAGATAACAAATCATATCCTTGATTCGTGAGGCCTATCAGATTGGAGGCAGGGGGTGCGTTATTCCAGGATTTCCTCAAATTTACCAAGCTGTCAATGGGTTGATTCGTCATTCCCCAAAAGCAAGTAAAAGGAGCTCCTCCCTCGCCCATTCCATCATTACCACCAAAACTTACGGAGCGAGCCCTTGGATTAGTATCAGAAGTAGTAGCACCTACTCCTATAGAATTCACTTGTGCTACTGGCCAGTGAGAAAAAGGTCCCGCAAAATTATTAATGGCATGATGAAAAGCATTTGCCGGATACAAGTTGTAAGTTTTATAGGTTGATTTGGTGTTCATCATTTTAATACTGGCTTGTGTTATGCCAGGCCCACCCCCTGTTGGATAATTCACACTGCTCGTTTGACCATTATCATTAGCAAATTGAACTGCACCAGTAGTATTTACCAAGTTTGCTACTACGGAATCAGGGGAGAGAATCAAATTATTATCATGAAATGGTAAAGGTGGAGATCCATGCCAATCTACCTGACGAACGATGGCCTGATCTGGAAAGATGTAATAATATTCATCGGCCCAATAATTACCTCCAATGGATGGATATAAACCATAATCTGCGGCACGAGGAGCGTATCGCCAATGAATCAGTTTTCTGGCAGGAGTATCTTCTATGATTCGAACATGTGCGGTTCGACACTCTTTATCCATCATATGTTCATAGGTGCTCAACCCTAACACTTCATTTTCAACACTCTGACTGGAATTCCAAATATTATTTTCAGATGCTAAGGCAAATCCATGATTCATCCCTCTCCAAAAAATAACACTGGTAGGGCTATTTTCAAACTTAATCTTGATATCTGGATAATCAGATGTTTGCCACATGTTGTCCCAAAGATCGTGGTAGGGCAATTTTGCATATTCAGCGGTAAAGGTTGTAGAATTAGTAACATCACCTGGTAATACTCTTGATTGAATGGGAGGATTATTACTAATATTAGTTCCCGGATTATAATTGTTATAAGAGGCGGTGACATCGGTCGGTGTCAACGCAACATTATGAATCCTCACCTCATCCATCATTCCTTCTAAGCCAAAATAATTTACTTCCGGTGTTAATGGGCTTCCGGTTGGAGAAGCATCGGCAGCTCTCATATACACATTGTTCAAACCCATTTGCACATTTGTAGAAGCGGTCGCAATATTGTTGTTAGGGACATCCACTGTATTTATCATTACACCGTTCACATATAGTATGAGCTGGTCCTGACTTTTAACGCCAACAACATGTGCCCAACTTCCTAAACTCAAGGTTCCAGCAGGAGCAGTACAATAGTGAAGTGTTCCGCCAATACTTACTATAATTGCAGGTTGTCCTTCAAAATTAATCCCAAGATAATAGCCCTGACCACCTTGGAATGGTGTCCACTTTTCGTCATCACCATCACCAATATTCGGGTGTAGTCCAAAATTGGATTGATGTACAAGTGGAACCATATTATGAGGGTTTACCCCAACGGCTATCCAAGCCTCCAATGTAATATCACCGGCAACAGTAGTCGCATTTGAAGCGGGTAATTGAACATCTGAAAAATAACCATCAAATGCCAAAGCAGTACCCGATACGCCTGCCTTATAATTGGCTTGATAACCATTAATAGTACAAGCAGCATTAGCAATAGCTTCCAAAGTGCTTGAATCATTATAATTAACGATGGCCTCATCAAATTTCCAATGATGAGAAGGTGTTCCTATAACAGGTCCTAAAACTGGATTACTACTTACTGCATTTAAAGGTCTCGGTAAACTCGTAGGATTGGTCGTCGAAACTATGGTCATTCCAGCTGAGGCCAATTGAATTTCCTGAGTATATTGGTTAGCGTTGTGGTTCCAGTCTTCTATACGGCCAGTTCCTTGCTTTACGATTCTGGTTACCGCTCCATTTGGTCGAATCGTGTATAATTCATGCACATAGGTTTCAAATCCCATAGCCACTTTATCTGTAGTTGTTGGGTATCTCCAGTGTACAACAATCTCCTGATCAGATTGGGAGATCAATCGGGCATAGGAGTATTCCACATCGACATCTGGATTTGATGGTCCCAAGTACGGGACTACATTAGCGGTGCTTAGCCAATAAGGCCTAAAGGATTGGCTTCTTTCAAAAATAAATGGTCCATCTGGTAAATTCACTACAAGGTCAGAGTATATTCCAAATGTACCTGATGCTGATCGCTCCGTGTGATAAGCATAGAATGAAGAGGAAGACTGTGCCGATAGCACCCCAGAGAATAAAACACAGCAATTCAGTAATACCAATAATCTTTTGAGGTATTTGAAGTCATGGTTAATTGAATAATTCATTTTTTTTGAGTTTTATTATTTAATAGAATGTTCCTATTGCGCGAACTATTGATTTTTGATACTGTCTTTATTTTCGGCTAAACCAATTGCTGATTCAGCCATGCCTGTAAAGGCGACATGGGCAAATCCACTAATAAGCGTTTGGCGTTTTCAAAGTGGTTTCTCTTGGTAACAGTGGTTGTGTAATGTCCTTCAAGGATAACTTTGAAACTTTGTATTAAAAGCTGATAGGCAATCTGTTGCTGACACCCGCTGCTAAAATGCAAGGCATCAATGGGGACCAAAGGTTTGGTCATTTCCTCCTGTTGTCGAACATAAAAGGGTTCCCAGAATTTATGTTCAATAGGAAAAATAGAACCTAATATTCGCTGGGCTTCCTGTTCATAAATTCGGGCTGCTTTCAATTGGAGTGAATTTGGAAAATCCGTTTTTACACTATTATTCCCTTTCTCTGCCAATTGCTGTAGATGATAAGCGGCAGAAGAACATGCCCATACTTGTTCTATTTTTTGGAGAGTATTTTTCTCAATTTTAGGAAAACAGCCCGATGCATATTCGACCATCGGAAAACCAATTGCTCCTTTCATATACTTCTCTGCAGCAGTTAAAAGATCTCTTTCTTTCCAGGAAATAGGAGCTTCTTTTATTTTAGCAATCCTTGCTTTTTGACTTCTTTGCATCTGATAATTCTGTTGAGTTTTTTATTA
>CAZDTI010000506.1:0-6000 GCA_964508085.1 uncultured Saprospiraceae bacterium
TCCAAGTGTGAACGATCTCTCCGCAGTTATCTATTAAGTAAACATTCGGTTGGTTATGTGGATAGATCATCGTATATCCTTGATAAGATTGGGTCACATCGTAGTCTAACAAGCCAACAGTGTTTTGGCTATATAGATGATTTTCAGTAAGGAGGAAAAGAAAGAATAGGATAAATATAAATTTTATTTTCATAATTATAAAGTTGTAACTATTTTGTTATTTTTAATTGATCAGGGTTTTTTAACGTAATAAAACTTTAGAAGAATACCACTGCCCACTTTTTTGATCTGAGGTTGCGAGTACATAAAATCCTGCTGGTAAATGGTTCATAGACAAGGAGTGAATGTCAGCATCCGATTCTCCTGAAAGCTGTGGTTTTCCGTTTAAATCGTATAATACATAATTAAATGGATTCCCATTTAGATTCTCAATTACTAAATCACGATTTGTCTGATAGCGAATAGAAAAAGTTCCATTTGCATCTTCAAAGTCATTAACTCCGCTGACGAATATTTCACAATCATAAGTACTGTTAGTAGTAGGAGCTGGGCCGGCAGGGGGCAAGGCAAGGCCAGAAAAAGCAGGATAATTGGTTGGATATTTTTCAGTTCTAAAAATGTAATAGGCCTGAGGTACAGTGTATTGCCATACGGTTTCGCCTGCAGGATTAACTTCCAATAAGCGACCTTGGAGTCCCTCTGTTATAAACATATTTCCATTTGGTAATAACTCTGCTCCTGAGGTATATTCAGAGAAAAAGTCAGTACCACTGGAAGGGCCATAGACAAAATCGGGCGCTTCAGGGAGAAAGGCTGAGCCAGGGCTGAGGTCGTAATTCCCCTGATCATCAACGGGGAGAGTAAGAATTGGAACCTCAGAGTAAAGCCCAGAAGGTCGGTCAAGACCGTTATTGTAACAAGTCATCTTCCCAGCATTAGGCCCATGCGTTATCCACTTGGGATTGTGTTGTAAAAACAACCATCGGTCATTATCATCTCCTTGACCATAGTTTTGTGGGTTCCCCCAACGATATAAAATATCACCCCCTTTGCCACTATTGCCGCCGCTGTGACCAGCTGCTTCTGCGGTGGTGGTCGAGTGATCTATGATGATAATCTCGCTCATCTTTCTTATACTCAGCGCGATCTGATCCAGTTCAGGATTGTAATCCATACCATTGATCATGAAAGATTCAGTGAAAGTCCAGTCGTAAGTAGAAAGCGCATCCATATCTAACAATTCGGGGTGATCTGCTATAACACCATAATTGTTTTGACTAGGATCTCGTTCTTGGATGACATGATCTTTGATGTTCCATTCCCAAACAATTTCTCCAGTATTAACATCTAGCTCTACTACAACATCTATTCGAGTAGGATTATTTATTCCACCGGTCTCAAAACCTAGATTTGTGAAATCATTTGTATTAAAAAACCTTCTTCCCACGCATAGGTAATTATTGTTAGGTAATTTTATTACTTCATATTCCAGTTCAAGACTGCCGAAAGGAATGCTAACTTGATTAAGTGTAACATTATCCCAGCTTCTTTCGAAAACTGTAGAGTTATTTTGATATAACAAATTACCATTTGGCAAAAGCTTCGAATGGTTATTAGAATTACCGACCGACCAGTCGTTAACGACATTTCCACAATTATCTACTAGGAAGGTTCCATTGAAATTGGTTTCAAATAAGACATAACCCGGCTGTGCTGATTCAGTGTTCAGTTGAATACCACTCTGAGCAATAGAAAATTGAGAAAAGGAAAAAAGAAAAAGTAAAGACAGGCAGTTAAAAAGATAGTAAAGGTTCTTACTCATAAGCTTTTAGATTTTTAGTTAGGATGTTTAAGAAGGAGCAGTTTTGTGGATCCATAGGTGAACTATTCTTTTTGTCAAAGGTAAATCTCCATTACTAAGGTACAAAACACTAATTGTAGTGGCAAAGATACTTTTGTAGATATGACAATTATAATACATTTAAACAATGAATTTCGTTTTATTAAAGTAATAATTAGCTCATTAATGTTTTTTGGAGTAGTGATAGCTAAGCATTTTGAAAAAATAAAGCTAACTTTAAGGGACAAAAGCTAGCGAGTGCTATAGTACTCATTCAATTCATCGTCAAAGTAGAAGCTATGTATAACTCCAAACAAACCTTCTTTCTTTTCCTGCTCTTTGCCTTCTTTTCTGCTGCCTTAACGGCACAGGATTTCAATGGTTGCATTACTATTGATTTTGAGACTTTGCCTGATGGATCAACGCCAACAGAAGGAACCTTTATTAGCGATCAATATTATGCAGACTTTGGTTTAACCTTTGAGTTGGAAGATGGAACTCCTCCAGTGCTCGCGGAAATAGGAAATCCAACCACAGCATTTGGTTCTGCTTTTGGGAATGATACTCCTGCGCCGAATCAAGATATTGGTTCTTTTTTTCTTACCGATGATGGACTACTCACAGGTCTAAATGCGATTCCTGTTTATCTAAATTTCGAAACACCTATCGATAGTTTTGGTGGTTGTATCTTGGATATGGACTTTGGAGAATTGTTCATTATTGAAGCTATGGACAGCAATGGTGAATCTTTATTAGTTGATACTATTTTTGCGGGAGACCCAGGGACAGGAGATGGTCTTGCAACTTGCTGGGGGTTTAATTTTAGTGGTTGTGTAGGAACCGTTCACTCTGTTCGATTTGAAGGCCAACGAGAAACAGCAGGTGCTTTTGGTTTAGGTTTGGATAACTTCAGTTTTTGTACCGGTGGAGTTGATATTGCTAATGAAATTATTTTAGAATCGGAACCTTTAAGTTGTACGAATGAAACATCAGCAATTACAATTTTGAATACTGGATCGGGAGATTATATGTACTCGTTGGATGGAATTAATTTTCAAAGTGAACCCTTTTTTGATGATCTCCCTGATGGTTTTTACACAGTTGTCGTCCAAGATACGGCTAGTTGTGAAGCTAGTTTCGATTGGGATATTGAGTTTTATTTTGAACCCATCATTTTTACTGCAGCAGAAACAAATACATCTTGTGGCGAAGATAACGGAGTAATTGTTGTAAATGCTGATGCAAGTGCTTCCGTTACTTATAGCGTCGATGATGTTAATTTTCAAGAAAGTAATGTTTTTTCAAATTTGCCTCCAGGAACCTATTCCGTTACTGTAATTGATGAATTTGGTTGCTTTGATACTGCTGAAGCTACGATTGCCCCCAGTCCGGTCTTTAGTATTGATGGAGGAATAACGACAGACGAAACTTGTAACGATAGTGAAGGGACAGCGACTATAACTGGAACTACTAATGCTACCGGAAGTCTAACATATGTAATTTCAAGCAACCCTGGCTCTCCTCAATCTAGCCCTACATTTACAGATCTGCCTGCTGGTACTTACATCATAACTGCTATTGATGGACTTGGTTGCGAAGATACTTTTGAAGTAATTGTTGATCCAGGTATTCAAATTTTGGATGAAGTCACTGCCGACCCTCAGAATTTGACTTGCACCTTGAATATTGGATCTATCACAATGATAAATTCTGGAACTAATACCTTTACCTATTCTTTAGATGGTACGAACTTTCAGAACGACCCATTTTTCCCAAATTTACCTGTCGGAGATTATATTGTTTCTATTCAAGATATAAATTTTTGTATTGAAACTATCTCTGTTTCGATTTTTCCATACGTGGAGTTGAATGTAGATAATATTACGCCTGAAGGGACAATCTGTGGGGAAGACAATGGATCCTTCACCGTCACTGCCAACAATTCCAATGGGATTACTTATTCCCTTAACGAAGGAATGACTTTTCAAGACGAAAATTTATTCGATTCTTTACCAGCTGGAACCTACTCGATTTTAATAATGGATGAAGACGGTTGTACTGCGACTGGGGAAACTGTTATTGACCCAAGCTTTCCACCTGTTATCGATGCCATTGATGTAGAGGATAATTTATGTGATAGTCTTGTTGGAACAATTAACATTAGTGCTTCTGCTGGATCAGGAAACCTGAATTATTTCTTGAATAACGATACGATCCCTGGCTTGCCTACTTATTCCAATCTTGACGGGGGGATGTATTTAGTTACGGTTGTGGATGAAGATGGTTGTACTGTTATGGATACGGTAGAAATAATTACTACGCCACCAGTTGATGTTCTGGATGTGTTCATCAAAAAACCAGAGTGTACTGCAATCAATGGAGTGGTGAAACCTTACGTTACAGGAGGAACTGGTCTAATTTGGTACACATTAAATGACGAGAATCCAACTCCGATAGATTCCTTTACGAATCTGGAGGCAGGGGAGTACACTATATTTATGGAAGATGAATTTGGTTGTACCAATGAAGTCATTGCAACGGTGCCTTGCCCAGGCGCTTGCCCTGTTTATGTTCCGAACGCCTTTTCACCAAATGGTGATGGAATTAACGACGAGTTTAAAATTTATACCGTTCCGCTCTATGACGCAGAAGTGATCAGCTTTGATGTTTTTGACCGATGGGGTGAGCATGTTTGGGCTGATGAAAATTTCAGTGTGAACACTTACAGCGATTGGTGGAGCGGCATGTTTCTGGAAGAGAAAAATATGCTTGATGTCTATGTCTACGTTATCAAGATTCGCTATTGCGATGGGACAATTAAAGACTTTGTTGGGGATGTAACGATAATTAGATAAATCGCTTTGGTTTTAATTTTATAATTAAGGGCTAGGATTTTCTTTCTTGCTTTCCTGATAAATTTTAACTCAGTACATCAGCACATTAACGTGCGCGCATGACACAAAAATATAGGGTCGGAGATATCTCTCCAACCCTATATTTTTAAGAATTTTTTTATCGAAAAGGTGCAGTGAGACGCTATGAAGCTAAAAATAAACATTACGAACCTTTGCCCCTTAATGGTTGAGTAAATAAATTTTATTAGATCGAAAAGCTCATCCCTTATGCCAACTCCAACGCAATCTTCATCATATCCATATAACTCTGCTCCCGATCCTTTGCACTCGCCGCCACACCCGTTCTAATATTATCACTCACCGTCAAGATGGAAAGCGCCTTTGCATCAAAACGCTTCGCCAAGGTAAATAGAATCTGCGTTTCCATTTCTACCCCAAGTACACCATGTCTTTCCCACATATCCCAACGGTTCGGGGTGTTGTAATCGTAAAATGTATTGGTACTAAAAATAGAGCCTTGGATGGTATCAACTTTCAAACGTTGCGCAGCTTCATAGGCTTTCAGTAACAAACCAAAATCAGCAGTAGCCGCATAATGCAGCCCATTAAAATCCGAACGGTTCGCTCCAGAATCTCCCGAAGCACTCATCGCCAAGATAACTTGCCCAACTGAAAGCTTTGTTTGAATGGCTCCACAAGTTCCAACCCGAATCAGATTTTTAACACCATAGGTATTTATCAACTCATTGACATAGATGGCCGTACTCCCCATTCCCATCCCTGTTCCTTGAATCGAAACGCGTTTTCCATTATAAGTTCCAGTGAAACCTAACATGTTGCGCACGCGGTTATAGCAAACAGCATCTTCCAAAAGATTGTCCGCTACGAATTTGGCGCGAAGAGGATCGCCCGGAAGTAAGATCGTTTCGGCGATTTCGCCTTTTTTTGCTTCTATGTGTACTGAGGACATGGTGTATTTTTTTTGTAATGAGAATTTTTGTTAGTTCTAATCTTAGTGGTAGAATGGGGTTTTGTTTTGGAAGGGTGGATGGGTAGATAGGTGGATGGGTAGATGGGTTTCCCTTAATTCGTATGAAACGTAGTTGAGCTATCTAACGTTAGAAGGAAGCCCATCCACCTATCAACCCATCCACCTATCTACCCTTTACTTCACCAACTCCCGAATCTTAATCCCAACTCCAGCAACCACCAAAGTCATAATCGGACTCATCCAGTTAAAGAAAGCGTACATAAAATATTCGCCAACGCCAACCCCAAGTACGCCCGACTGATAAGCACCACAAG
>CAZDTI010000507.1:0-5997 GCA_964508085.1 uncultured Saprospiraceae bacterium
ACATAATAACAACTAATTTTTATGTCCATGACCTTGCCATATAGCCGCTTAAGTTACCTAATTTTCCTTATTCAAAACTCAAAACCACCAGTTCTTTAACAACCACCTTTCCATCTACCTCTCCCCAAAGCAGATAAGTTCCAGCAGGAAGATCAGCTACTTCAAAGATTACTTTTCCATCCAGAACATTAGTCGCTCTCCATTCCCGTACAGACTGACCAAGCAAAGTAGATAAACTAAGTTTTACATTAGCAGACTTTATCAACTCTATATGAATCTGTAATAAATCATTTACTGGGTTTGGAAAATAATGCAGGCTTCCTAATTGGTTAATATTAACCGTTGCATCACTGAGAATAGTTATCGTATCCACAAAGACCTCGCTAGTAATCATGCACTCATTAGCATCTGTAATAGTGATGTTATAAAATCCGGCTCCTAAGTCTATAGCAACCGAATCTGTCTGAGATCCCGTATTCGGGTCCCATGCAAAATCATAAGGCCATGTCCCCCCTTCAACGGCTGGTGCAGCCGTACCATCTCCCATATTGTTCGTGTCCGGCGTACTCATCATGGTAACGACTAAAGTATTCTCAGGTTCTTCTATCAGAAAAGGCCCTGCTTCTGTTACACATCCATTGTCATCTGAAACTGTGCAATAGTAAACTCCGGAAGCCAGATTATTCAGATCAGCGGTAATAGCATCATTATTCCACAGGTAGTAATATGGACTAGTTCCACCTTGTACTAAAATATCAATAGCTCCATCTAGCCCTTCGCAATTTTCATTATTCAAAACTAGACTACTGTCATTAACAATCATTAATGCTTGATCGGGTCCAGCAATTTCATAAATAGGCGTTACATAAACGCAATCGTTCTGATCAGTAATCGTACATTGATATAATCCAGCTACTAAATTATCCAGTGCAGGCTCACTCGCTCCTGTGCTCCAAATTAAGTTATAATCACCAGTACCTCCTGATGGGGATATGGAGAGAGACGCATTGGAATCACCATAACAATCGACCTCCGTAGATCCTGTAATTTCTCCCTGCACAGAGGAACTAGGGCCTTCAACAATGATTGGCTGGTTTGATATAGTTGTACATCCATTTTGATCTGTAATGGTCATGAAATACCCTCCCGAAGGCAGTTGATCTATATAAACAGAATCTGCACCATGACTCCAATCTATAATATAAGGTGCCACTCCTCCACTTACGTTTATCATAATTGTCCCTTCCTCATCACCGAGGCATAAATTATCTACCACATTATTGACAAAATAGTTTATTGATGTCTGTGGTGTAATATCCGTAATTTCAGATACCCCAACACAACCATAATTATCAGTTACCGTAACACTATAAGCCCCTCCACCTAAATCTTGATTTAAACTATCCGTAATTCCATTACTCCAATTGTATTGAAAGGGAGCATTTCCGCCCATAATTTCAACGGCCAGACTAGCATCTTGCATATTGAAACAAGATATTTCAGCATCGACCAATATATTCACTTCTAATGTATCTACTAATTGAGTCACTGTCAATCCAGAACGTAACAAGATACACCCATTTGCGTCTGTTGTCGTCAAGCCATATTCCCCGGCCGGCAGGTCTTCTAGTGTCGCCAAGGTATCTCCAGTGTTCCAATTAAAAGAATATGGAGCTGTACCTCCAAGTATTTCAACCATAATATTTCCAATAGAATCTGTACAACCAACACCTGTGCTTTGATAATCTAAATAGAGATTACTAGGTTCTGTCAAATTTATTTCTTCCGTTGATGTAGCGCAGCCATTTTGATCTAAGACCGTAAGCAAATAGGTTCCTGCAGCGGCCCCACTCAAATCTTCTTCTTGCAATCCATTGTTCCAACTATAGGTAAATGGCCCTGTTCCTCCACTGACTGCTACATCGATATTTCCATTAAAAAAACCATTACAAGTTGGTGACTCGATTGATGCGATATTTACTTTCAAGCTGTCTGGTTCTGCTATTATAATTTGTTCGGAGTAAAAAGTACATCCATTGTTTGCAGTAATTCGAGCTTGATAACTTCCAGAGGAAGCATCTTCTAGAAAAGACGTAGTAGAACCATCATTCCACAAATAAGTATAAGGCGTTCCAGCAGTTGGAACGTTAAGGTAAATAGAGCCATCCGTTTGTCCGGCACAAGAAATGTCAGAATGCTCGATTACTGTAGCAGCCAGTGGCTCCAATGCAACTAACTCTAACAAGGGAGATATTTTTGTACAACCATTGTTATCTGTTACCAATAACTGATACATTCCTGCTGATAAATTTTCAATATCGTCCGTTTGTTGCCCCGTATTCCATTCAAAAGTATAAGGCGTTGTTCCACCCAAAACTTGTACACTAATGGAACCATCTCCAACGCCTTGACAAGATTCTTCCTGAAGAAATACGAAACCAAAGAAAAGGACTTCTGGTGCGACTAGTTCGTAGGTTTCCGTCACAACTGAACAGCCCTGAGCATCCGTAACCGTTAGTGTATATTCTCCTTCCGGCAAGTCCGAGAGGTTTTCTGTATTTTCATTGTTAGACCATTCATAGGTATAAGGAGCTGTGCCTCCCGTTACGCTCAATTCAATTTCCCCATTTTCAATTTCATTACAATCCGGTGGTTTAAGCAAATCTAAAGAGACAATCAATTCTTCCGGCGATTCGACTGTTACCTCATCTCCTATGGTTGTACAACCATTAAAATCTGTAATTGTCGGTTGGTAAACCCCTGCTGACAAATTTGAGATTGTACTACTAAGCAAACCATTAGACCATTGAAAGAAATAGGGTGGAGTTCCTCCAGAGGCTATAAATTCAATAATTCCATCGTTTCCATTAAAACAACTGACGGCTGTTACATTATTCAAATTGCTTTCTAAAATAGTTGGTGCTGAGATGCTAATCAATGGGCTTACCGTTGTACAATTATTAGCATCTGAAATCGTCAGCTGATACGTCCCTACAGCTAAACCTGAAAGGTCTTCCGTATCTTCGTTATTAGACCATTCATAACTATAAGGTGGTACACCTCCAGAGTTATTTATATCTATGGCACCATCAACTCCACTAGCACAAGAGACCTCCTGGATGGCAGCTATAACGGTTTCTTGTATTTCAGGAGATCCTATTTCTAAATCATTTAATATCGTTTCACAGATTCCATCAACAATAGTTACGGAATAAACTCCTGCTGGAACATTTTGTAAGTCTTCTGTTATCCAACCATTGCTCCAGCTATAACTTGGTATTCCTCCTGATACTTCTATATCGATACTTCCATCCTCACTACCAAAACAAGTCACAGGGGATATATTTATAACGGTATCCACAACTACTCCTGGACCATTGACTATTAGATTCGGAATAAACACTTGACAACCTTCTCCACTTCCATCTGAAATCGTGACCCTATAGGACCCCTGTATCAATCCTGATATTGTAAAACTGCCTGCTACATCGTTTTCTACACCTGTTATTGGCCCTGACCACTCATAGGTAAAAGGCGCTAAACCATCTATTGGAATGAGCGAAATGGCGCCATCATTCCCGTCACAAAAGCTTACAGGAGTAATGGCCTCAATTCCAACCGCACTGATACTAGGCAAGGTATTTATAATCACACTATCTGTATCCACGCAATTGTTTTCATCTCTCACTTCTAAAATATATGTAAAAGGCCCTGCTGGACTGCTAGGGAAAATGGTTCGATCTGGAGATGTCGTTCCGTCCTCCCAAAGATAAGTGACCTGCCCTGTTCCAGTTCCTCCTTCAGTCCCGCTGAGCATACCTAACTCGTTTGCACAAATATTAAGGTTGTTATTTGAAGCAGCTATCACTGTCGTAGGATTATTGTTAACGACGATAGAAACGGCTAATTCTTCTGTACAACCGTTTATCGTTGCTGCTTGTAAATAGAATACCGCATCTGCTTGTGGAGAAACAATTGCGTTAGACAGTTCATTTGCAGTAGTAGCTGGAGATGCACTGTGATAGGTAATCGTATTCACATTGTTATTTGCATCTATAATATTTAAATTTTCCAAATCAAAACCGTCTCCCAAACAAATCACCGGTTGGTCATTGGTTCCAATCATTGGCCCCGGATCAACAGTAATCGTTATCATTTTTCGCGGGGAGGTACAAATATTCACCACCGAATCTTGCACCCAGTAATTTGTTGTTTCTGTTAATATCGGTGTTTCAACATTGTTGCCAATAAATAAAACATTGCCATCCATATCCGACCAATACAAATCACCTGTAGTTGATCCATTTACCGAAAGGTTCGCTGTGGTTCCAATACAGATGGTTTGGTCAACAGCAATGGGTAGAGGTAAAGTTTGTAAAAAACTTCCATCACAATTTTCATCAATATTATTACAGGGAATTTCAGTAGCTGCTGGAGAGATCGAAGCAGTCGTATCGTCACAATCATCGGTGTTACTAACATAGCCAGAAGGAACCAGCTGTGTACAAACAGTAATTGGATTATTTATATCTCCGAAAGAATCATTATCCAGATCGGCATAGAAAGTCGTCCCTCCTCCATTTGCAACGGTCGCTCCATAAAAAGAAATTTCATCTATAGCCATATCTCCTTTTATCCCATTTCCGCCGATGGCCACGAATCGAAACTTTGTCAATAGGCCATTATAAGCAGAGAGGTCGATATAGGTTCGCTCCCACTCATCTCCCTGATTGCCAACGATGTTCCAAATCAACAACCAAGTGGCACCACCATTAGTACTTACTTCTAGTTGTAATTCATTAATGTGTGTTCCAAACAGATGATAAAAAAACGAAAGGTGGCAAGTCCCAACAGATGCATCAACTTCTAAACAGGTAGATTCCAAAATTGCTTTATTCCCATTTCGACAAGCTGACCCTGATGCTTCGGTGTAGATGTATTGTCCTCCTTCACTCACATCATCAGAAGGGCCGGTGTTTGCTGAACCCGTTCCTCCTCCATCTATTAACCAATCGAAATCATCTTCAGGGCTATTGAACCAAGTTCCAGAAATATTGCAGATGCTACCACAAGTTGAAGCACAACTCGCTAGGCTGTCAAAATCTTCTAACAAGGTTGTTGGAGCAGTGTTGCAATTCGTAGTAATGGTCAGCGGACAGCTATTGTCGGAGTGGCCTCCATTGTTACACTCCTCTCTGATATAAATGTCATAGGTTGTCAAATCTTCCAAGTCGGATATCAAATAAGGGAGTGTTACAGGGCAAGGAATTGTAATCAGGGTTCCTTCATTGGCTAAGGCCCCCTCCCCCGGAACAAAACCAACTGGGCCATACTCTAACAAGGTATTTACACAAGGCCCTCCTGTTTCCCACACTACCGAAACGCTATTATCCAACAATGTTTCTACAGTTACGACAGCTGGAGGAGGACAAGACATTTCTTTGAAAATCAATTCTGCGAAAGACAAATACCCTGCATCACTAGCTGCATCATCACAAATCTGAAGTATCCAAGATCCATTAGGGTTTGAGTTATCATTAAAAATTGCAAAATCTTCTTCTGGAATATAGGTTCCAATGAAAGGTGCTATTCCATTTTCAATACCTTCACAGGCGTTCATCATGAAGCTGGTGTAGTTAGAACAGGTATTATCAGAAGGATCACCATAGTGATCTGCTCCTCCTCCGTTATCAGTTGACAAATTTATGCTGAGGCCTGAAGGAGCAATTAGTTTGATGTCCAAATCATTGTCCCAGGTATGTGAAATAATAAAACGAACTTCCTGAAGGATGACATCAGTCCCGAGCTGAGTTCCACCAATACCTGTAACTGCAATGGGAAAATTGCTAGATGCAGTGCAACTGTTATCTAGAATCGGGGCATTAGTTCCGCAAGGAATACCTTGCGCAAGAGAGCATACGGGCAGGGTTGCCCATCCTAGGAATAGGAAGGCACAAAGCGAGAGATAGCACTTCATATCGGTTTTTGATACAATTT
>CAZDTI010000508.1:0-5996 GCA_964508085.1 uncultured Saprospiraceae bacterium
AGGAATTCCATGGGGAGGGTAGTGGCATCATTGTCCAAACTATTGGCGCGACCACCACCAGTTTTAGGCACATCACCTTCCGTTAAAGGTGGTCTGGCCAAGTCGGTGCTTTTTGGGAAACCTCCTTCAGGGGATTGGTATTTTATCACACTATTAGCTATCGCCAATGCATATTCAGAAGCGAACCAAGCTCCATCATTTTTCATTAGATTAGCACCCCATTTTCGTTTCGCTCGTACGCCCGAAGTGAATGGCGACTCCATAAATGCTTCAACAGTTGCCGCAATTTGGTTGTGAGGTCGGTCAGCCCGATGAAATCCAATAATGCAAACATGCTCATTTCCACTCATTCCATAGACCTTGTATTTATGTTCCTGACCCGTTCGTCCAAAACTATAAAGGTCCATGTTATGTAAATTTCCCTTTCTGATTTGGCGATGGTTTTCATTGGGGGCATTATCGTTTGGCGTTTTTGCCAGGAAGAGATAATAATTTGATTTTGGGTCACCGAGATAAAGCCATTCTGGTGTGAAATCCTCAAATTCTCCATCTTTGGTTGGAATGTGTTTCTTCCCATCGGCGGTAACAAAATAATCCTCCGCTTCTGACGATCCACCCGTAACACATTCTAAAAGAAAGCAATAATCTCCTTCAGACTTTAAAACCTTTATCGCTACTCGATCGGTAAAAAAATGATATTGAAAAGTAAATTTATCATTGGAAGATTCCAGGATGACCACATCTCCTTCCGTCTTGCCATCTACAATTATTGTTTTTGAACCGCTATCCCGACCTGCATGACCGAAGTTATCTGTGCTATTAGGGAAACCTCTGAAATCTCCATTGGGTCCTGGTGGTAAGTAGGACGCAATCCAGTCATTTCCCTCAGGGTCAACAAAACTTTTAAAACCAGAGACGCCGTTGTCTTTTTCAAAATAGACGGTACCCGTTTTCATTTCTATTTTGTAACATCCTGTTCCATGCCAGTCGACTTCTGTCAATTTGACATTTTGAGAAAAACAAAAAGTCGGAAATAATACCAGGGCTAATGTGTATAATAAATTTTTCATTAGTCTACGATTTTTTTGAATTCGATCGGTCGATGATCACTGCTAATAAAATCACCAAACCTTTAATCACTTGTTGCCAAAATGGAGATACGTTTAACAATACTAAGCCGTTGTTTAGTACGCCAATGATGATTGCGCCAAGGACAGTTCCTATAATTGATCCTCTGCCACCTGCCAATGAGGTGCCTCCGATAACGACGGCTGCGATGGCATCTAATTCATAGCTCACCCCTGCATTCGGTTGAGCAGAGTCTAAACGAGCCGTTAATAACACTGCTCCTACAGCTGCTAACATTCCGGCAATGGAGTACACCCAAATTTTAATTTTTGTAATGGGGATTCCTGAAAGTCTGGCCGCATTTTCATTTCCGCCAATGGCATAGATGTATCTGCCAAAGCGTGTTTTTGTGGTTAGAATGATGGCAAGTATCACTACGATTCCTGAAATCCAGACTGGCATAGGGATACCTAAAAACCAACCGGTACCTAAAAATCCAAAGGTCTCTCCCAATCCTGTGATCGGATGTCCTTCCGTCCAAAGCATGGTGAATCCTCTTGCCATAGTCAGCATTGCTAAGGTGGCAACAAAGGAGGGCACATTGAATTTGGTAATGGCCAAACCATTGATGAATCCTAAAAAACCACCAGCCAATAAGCCTGCGATGACAGCCCCAAAAACCGTAAATCCAATGAACAGGTCTTGAGAGGGAACTTCAACACCAAATTTTAATAAGCCCGCGGTTACTGCTCCACAGAATGCCAGGATGGATCCTACGGAAAGGTCGATGCCTGCGGTCAAGATGACCAAAGTCATTCCTACGGATAGACAAATGTTTACTGAAATTTGTCGAAGAACATTCCAAAAATTGTCGGTGGTCATAAAGTTGTCCGTCAGAACAGCTAAGACAATACTGATGAGTACCAGTGCGGCCAACGATTGAAGTTGAGTAATATTTGTAATTTTTTTTCCTGCGATCATTGGTTGATGTTTTCCGGAATACAAGCGTTCATTATTTTATTTTCAGTGGCTTCTGCACTGCTGAAATTTGCGGTGATCCGCCCTTCGGCCATGACTAATATTCTGTCCGCTATAGCTAGGATTTCTGGGATCTCTGATGAAATAACCAATACGGAAATTCCGTCATTGGCCAATTGTGCCACCAACTCATAAATTTCATTTTTAGCATTGACATCAATCCCTCGGGTAGGTTCGTCCAACATTAATACCTTGGGGTTTCGTTCGACCCATTTCCCTAAAATGACTTTTTGTTGGTTGCCTCCACTCAAGGTTTCGATGGGCTGAGCTTCCGAATTGACTTTAATGTTTAATGAAGCTTTGTGTTTGTTATATAGTATGGTTTGTAATTTTTTACTTAAAAATCCATTCTTGATGACTTTGTCCAAAACAGTTAGACTTAAATTTTTTGTCACTGCCATTTCTGGAATAATACCATCCTGCTTTCGATCTTCGGGGACTAAGGCAAATCCTTTTTTTATCGCCTCAATTGGTGATTTATTTGTAATTGTATTGTTTTTTAAGAGGATGGTTCCATCAACAAAGGGGTGATTTAGACCGAAGAGCGATTCACAAAGTTCTGTTCGACCTGCTCCCATCAATCCATAAATACCTAAGATTTCTCCTTTATGAAGTTCAAAATTGATGTTTTGTAAAATAGGTCGTTGTGGATTTAATGGATCTCTTAGCGTCAGATTTTTTACTGCTAAAATTTTCTCCTCAGATACAGAACGAGAAGTACGATTTATCATTTTTACTTCTCGTCCTACCATCATATTGATTAATTCTTTGCGGGAAATATTTTGCATTTCGCCTGAACCTGTTATCTCTCCATTTCGTAACACCACAAAATTGTCAGCGATCTTATACAACTCCTCTAACTTGTGGGAAATATAAACGATGGATTTCCCTTCTGCTTTTAGTTGATCAATTATTTCAAACAGCACTTCAACTTCTTTTTCCCCAATGGCAGAAGTAGGTTCATCCATAAATACCACATCAGAATCCAGTAACAATGCTTTTGCAATTTCTACAATTTGCTGTTGTCCTACTTTCAAGGAACTTACTAAAGCGTCTGGTTCTACTTCTAATTTTAATTTTTCTAACAGAATTTTGCTTTCTTCCAACATCCTCGAAGTATCCAAAAAACCAAAGCTGTTGGCAATTTCTCTTCCCAGGAAAATATTTTGAGCAACCGTGAGATAGGGGATGAGGTTTAATTCTTGATGGATAATGGAAATGCCATTGTCCTGTGCATCTTTTGGTTTGGAAAATTTTATGGGATGATCTTTCAAAAATAGCTGCCCTTCATAATCCGTATGAATGCCAGACATGATTTTTAACAGGGTAGATTTACCGGCACCATTTTCACCGATCAATGCCGTGACTTTGCCTTTTTGCAATTGCAGGTTGACATTCTGAAGTGCAGTGACTCCTGAAAACTTTTTGCCGATATTTTTTACTTCTAATACAGGCATTACATCAGTTTTTTATTTCTAAATGAATTGGAATGATCTCGGGTTGGTTGAGATTTAAGTACGCTTTATTCAATTCGATCGCACCTTGGAAGGCCACTCGATCTCCGGTCTGTATTGTGTTTTTAAAATTGGGGATGACCTCTTTTCTTATTTTGTCGTTGATGGATTCCGAGATAGAATTAAAGTCAGCAGTTTGATCATAATCATTGATCTTGATCAATCCTGAGGCATCTCGAATGGCATTCCCAAAAATAAATTCCGTTTCGATTTCCACCACTTGATCGTCGACTTGTAGCATCACATTGTTTTCATTTACTTTTGAAACAGTGCCTTCCCCCTGAACTTTGAAATATTCGATATTTCCAATTCCAAGCGATTGTCCTTCCTTATCGAAGGTGTTTTTGGGATCTTTTTTGAGTTGATCAAAAAGAGTCGTAAAATTGGTCGCTGATTGAAAAGAGGGGATTAGATCTTTGGTCCAAAAGTTTTGAACAAACTTATTGGCATCGAAAGCTACTACCGTTTCATTCGCCAATTTTTCAGACAACGGTTGGATATAAATGGAATTATAGAAGGTAACTCCAGCTATTAATAATCCTAAGATGTATTTTATAGGTTGACTCATGTTTGTTTGTAAATGTTTTGTTGTGAATTTGTCACGATCATCAAACTCCCAGATAGAAGTGATCAGCTCCTAGGGCTTTACGGATCATTCTCCACCATAGGCCACATAGTTGCCTACATTTTCCTGATTGACCATTTCGACTGCTACCGGTATTTTTTGCGCGAAATCTATTTTGCCTTTAAAGTATTCGTCCGCAAAGTTGGCCGCTGTTTTTGCCATCACCATTGGGAATTGCATACCAGTAGCCAATATCTTTTTTTGCTGGATGGAGTTGACCACATCTGCTGCGCCATCAAAGCCAAACACCATGACCTCATTTTCTTTACCTGCCGACATCAATGCTTGATAAACTCCCATGGCCATTCCATCATTTCCACAAAACACCCCCTTGATGTCGGGATGAACTTGTAGTATGGATTCCATGACTTCCAAGGCTTTGCTTCTATCAAAGTCAGCGCTTTGTTGCGACACCATTTCTAATTCCGGATAATGATCAACTACAGAATGGAAACCTTTGGAGCGACTCCAAGTGTTGTTATCTCCCACCAATCCTAAGATCTCTACGTACTTTCCTTTTTTATTTAGTTTCTCCACAAAGTATTTACCAATGGCCACACAACCCGCATAGCTGTCTGATAATATCTGACTGGTAGCAGCATCGGTTGCATTCACTTCTCTATCTATGCAAAATACTGGAACCCCACTTTTCTTTGCTAGTCTTACATTTGCAATGGATCCATCAGCATCAGTTGGATTAAATAAAATTGCATCGTAGCCAGAAGAAATCGCATTTTCAAAATGGTCCGTTTCTAAGGCCGTATTATTTTGTGAATCAAAAAGGGTCGCCTCGTGTCCTAATTCTTTTGCTCTTTCCGCTGCGGTTTCTCCCAGGACTACAAACCAAGGATTGTTTAAAGTGGAAATAATGACTGCAACTTTTTTGTCGTCGGTAGTATTGTTGGTGTTGGCATTGTTACAACTTGAGGTAGAAATGAATAACAATATAATTACGGCAATAAATTTGAGATTACTTATTGCTTTCGAACTAGCTAATTTCTTTTTATACAGAAAATGGTTTTTTTGAAATTTCATTACTATACTTTATAATCTTAACGGATAATTCACAAATGGATCTGTGACTTATTTAATTTTAGCCCAAATTTTTCTCAAGCCATCATCTGCTCCCAACAATGGATCTGCAGAGGGGAGGGGTAGGGCGGCAATGTTTTTATCTGCTTCAGGACGTTCACCAGCTAATCCTTTCATTAAGTCCCAAGTTCGACCGTCCGGGTAGGCGCCGACTACTCCTAAGTTATTGTCGCCTAAGTTTTTATGACCAACTCCCGCAGGGATAATAATGATATCGCCTGCTTCGACGGTTACTTTCTCTCCTTGTTCACCTCCTAAATGAACACTGGCACTTCCAGAATAAATACCTAAGGCTTCATGTGAGGTACTGTGATAATGATGGAAGGAATAAATCCCATTTCGCCATGAATTTGTCCAATTGTTTTTGGCAAATCTATTTTCTAACCAAACAGCGCCTTTATTACCTCTTTCCCTAAAAGCATTTTTATAAAGGATCAGTGGAAATTTATTGTTAGGTATTTTTCCATCATCTTTGAAAAATAATTCTGTAGGGTTTGACATTTTTAAAAAATTACTTTTTCCTAAACAGATAGTCAAACCAATACCACCGAGTTTAGTCATAAATTGTTTTCGGTTCATGATGTTTGATTTTAATCTATGTCGTTCAAATGAATTTCTAATAAAGTGTATTCATTTTTTGAATTTGCTTTCTATCTTCT
>CAZDTI010000509.1:0-5991 GCA_964508085.1 uncultured Saprospiraceae bacterium
TAGTACTGTTTTAATTGTTTCATGATTAATAGCTTTAGTTAAAGTTGTTAAAAAATCTCCTCAAAAGAGGCGTTGAATAAAATATAGCAGAAGCATTAACTTCCTGGTGACCATACTAACAAAAAGCTTCTGCAAAATGTAACTAGATAGACAAAATTAAATAAAAGTTCTTTATCTAATTCGAAGCAAGCCCTTAGGCAAGGGAATGTTCAATAAATGGTGTCCAAATTGAAAGCGTAAAACATAACAAATTAATATTGAGGACTTTGCCTGCTTAGCGAACTTTGCGTTCACCAAAAAATGAAGACTTCCCTGAGTAAAAGTAAACAAAAAATTCAGCACAAAAAATTTACCTCTACGTTTAAATCATTCAAGACTTGACATAAAACTTAACGTACCGTTATAGCGAATGGTCAAAGCGAATATTTATCGCCTTAAAACTAAACCCAGAAACTCTTCTATTCAACATTACTTTTACAACTTAAAGTCTGTAACACCTCCCTTCACATCAAAAATCTCGGGATAATGTGCTTTGACATTCTGTATCATGAACGCTACAGGGACATCCTCAAAATGTCCATAATCCGCTGTGTATTCCATGAATCGACTTCCTTCGCTATTGTATTGTTGTAAAAAAGAATGGTTTTCTCCGTCAAATGCTAAAGGGGCTACATTCAGTTTTTCACAGAGTGATTTATTAAATGCGGGTGACATTTTAAGCCATTTTCCATTGAGGTAAACATTAACCATTCCGTGAGGCGTAAGTTCATTTGAACCAAATTTTTCCGTTAACCTTTCTACTGCAATGTGGTTTTTAACTTTTCCCAAATGCAATCTTGCCGGTATTCCTAAAGCACGGAGACAAGCAATTAACAGAATTGATTTTTCCACACAATTCCCAGATTGTTTTTTGACAATGTAACTTGACTTATATTTTTCTTTAGCTAGGCTTATGGTGTAAGGATCATATCTCCAGTCGTCTCTTACTTTAGTGTAAATTCCAATCGCTTTTATCTTATCTGATTTAGCATCGCCCTTAAATTCGGATACCAGTTCTTGTACCAAGGAATTTTCAAAGTCAAAAAAATAAGAAGGTTTTAGATATTTCATAAGTCCTTATCGTAATGGTAATACATTTTAATTATCGTATTAGTCTTAGAATTTTGCTAAACTTGTAGGTGAATCCATTTGGGCATCAACAATTTGAACAAGGAGTTTGCCATCGCTGCCCCTAACCCCTAAAGGGGAAATCTACCCGCGCCAAGGAATAGTGACAAAATGAATTCATCTAGAGCTAATCATTTACTTGTAAAAAGAAAAAGATTGCAATTATTATTTACCATCTTTTTTATTGCTTGCCCAAAATTGTTTATACAAAGCACCCCGAAATTCATCATTCATTCTATAACCGGGGACACGTACTTCATTATTTTGAGACATAATAACAGCCACGAAATTACGCTTTGGATCTCCCCAAAAGGTAGTACACTCATAACCTCCTCCAATCCAAAGCCCAGCTTCTCCCTGTTCCTTAATTCTCATTGAATCACCACTAACCCAAAGGTTATATCCATTGTAGCCATAAGGATTATCCAGCTGGGTATGAGGAGCATAAATGTCTTCAACGGTTTCTTTCTCTAGAAAACGATAACCATTCAACTCTCCTCTTCGTAACAACATTCTTACAAAATCTGTATATCCATCAGCAGTGGCAAGCATTCCTTCTCCTCCTAAGTATAATGGATGGTTTAAATCATAATCGGGTACATCTGGTCCAAAGATATCCAATTCTCCTTTCTTGGCTTCTCGCAAAATTGAATCCCTTCCCGTAAACCTTGGGAAAAGATTTTCATTCTCCGACAATCCGTATTGCAAGCCTTTAATTTTCATTGGATCAGTCACTCGCTCCGCGACCAATTGCTTCAGGGTTTTACCCGATGCCTTTTCTGCTACCATACCTAAAACGGTAGTATTTGTTCCATAAAAATAATCCGCACCGGAATGTTGGACCAAAGGTAATTTTGACATCCTTTTGATCAGTTCATCGGCGTTTTTTGCAGTAGGCAAATTTTGTTCAGCAAGCATGGAATCCAAACAAGGAAAACCGGTGGTAGCGTAATAAAATCCTGCCTCATGATTAAGGAGGTGAAGGACAGTCATAACAGAATCATTGGGTACCAATTGGAGGGGACAAACCTTGTCTCTATTTCCCCAATCAAACGCCTCTAAACTCTTTCCATCATTGGAAACGGCAACTTGGAGATTTTCAAATGCTGGAATATATTTTGAAACAGGGTCATCTATTTTTAGCAATCCATCCTCTATTAAATCCAGCGCCACAGCAATCGTTACTATTTTGCTCATCGACCAAATTCGAATCCAGGTATCACCATTCACTTTCGTATTAGGCAAGAGGTCTTGGTTGACTGCGCTATGTTCATAAAGAACATTTCCATCCAAATCTTCTAACCTTGCATAAACAAATGGATAAAAACCTTCCTCCACATAATGATCTAAAACGCTATTCAACTCATTAGGGTTTGCAATATGCAAAGCCGGTGCAGTCTCTTTTTCCATACAAGAAAAAATGGCAGCCATTAAGAAAAGTAAAAAAACAGAACAGAGGATATTTCTTTGCATCGTTATTTATTTTTTCTTTTTATTCCGAATATACCCACTCCTACAACTACACCTTTCTTTTATCTTGTCTTAGAAGCAAGTTAAATGATTTTACTTCACCACTAATTTGATGATCTCTTCTCCTCCTGCATGACGCGCCCTAAGCACATATACCCCGGCCGGAAGTCCTGCCAAATCCATAACAAATTCATTTCCGGAAGCGATCTGTTCCTTTAGTACCCGACCGTTTAGATCGTGCAGTCGCAGTTCCGTTTCTGAACCAGGCCTAACGTTGAGTGATCCGAACAGTTCTCCACGAACAGGACTTGGATAGACCTGCAGTCCTAATTTAGTACCTTCGATACTTGCGGTACGAATTGGAGAGTATTCAAATTGACCATCCAAATCATTTTGACGTAAGCGGTAGTAATATCGTATACCTGGCCTAACATCCTCATCAAAGAATTCGTATTTATTTATTGGTTGAATCTCATCGGCTGCCAATACTTCTCCAATGCTTGTAAACTCCCTTTCGGTCTCTCCACGACGTTCAATCTCAAAGCCTGCATTATTGTATTCGTCTGCCGTTTTCCAGTCCAAGTGAATTGCATTTTCCAGTCCAGCAGCATCGAAAGATAAGAGTTCAACGGGTAAGGGGAGTACAGAGCAAAAGTTTAGTCTCCATGAAGTGAGTTCTCCACCATCTTGGTTTGCGTTATCATTAATTCTCAAGGTCCAATCTCCAGCTATTGGTAAACCATTAAAAGCAGAAAGCGGATTCTCTGGTATAAATGTACCCCCTTGACCAAATGGAGTACAGGGTGCAGAAGCTACGGGAGTAGTCGCATCATCACTTAAACTCAAATGGAAGTCGTCACTAGAACCGCACTCTCCATCCCACAGTAAAACTATTGGTGCTCCACCTGGACCAATAAGCCGAACCGCAAGGTCTCCAACATAGGTATGTGTCCCAATAATATTGGAGACCACAATTTCATCAACTGTACCAGCACCAGTTACCGTAAGGACAGAATTCACCTCTGGTGTTCCGCTAGCAGAAATCGGTACTGGCGTGTTTTCTATAAAAGCAGCTTCGCAATCTACTGTTGTAAATTCACGCGTCGCAGACCAAGGAGTAAGACCACATTCGGTAGTGGCATTTACACGCCAATAATAAAGGGTAAGCCCCTCTAAACTCGTATCAAAGGAATAGGAATTCGTAGTTACCGTTGCATCCGCTACCAAAGTTGCAAAAGTTGGAACCAGAGAAACTTGAACGTTATAAGAAGTCGCATTTGATTTTAGAACCCAGGAAAGAATTGGAATTAAATCTATATCTACGGCAGCGTCAACTGGCTGATCAAGAGTAGTTACACCAGCTGGTTCTCTTACAGTAAGGACATAATTAAAATCCCTAACAATAGAACCACTTGTCCCTGTTATCGTAATATTATAACTACCTTCCGCTAGGTTGGAGGTGTTGCTAATGTCAAATGTAGTTCCTGAACCTGCGGGGATTATTGGACTGTCAAAAACGACTGAAGAACTTCCGGGCAGGTTGCTCGCGGTTAAGGTAACATCCCCCGTAAAACCAGAAAGCGCGGATGTCGTAACAGATATATTGGCTTCAATATCTCCTGGACATATCGTTGCTAATGGATTCGGTAAGTCCAATAAAAAAGTAGGTCCGGTAGAGACTTGGATTTCAAAATTCGAAGCTGATATATTGTAAAAAATATTGTCTGAACAACGTACTTGAACTCTCGCTGTTGTCGAAGTTCCTGCTGGCACCACTATGCCTGCAGTACCATTATTGGTAACACTACTTGCGAGGGTAACAGGGTAAGTGAAACCTCCGTCATAAGACAGTAAGATGTCAACATTGGCACAAGAGACAGGAGCGGCATTGGTTCCAGCCACATCCCAGGCAACCGTATGGGTCTGACCTTCAACCCAAACGACTCCACTAGTCGTAGGTGCAGTAACCAAAAATGGGCCGCTTGCGACCGTCGTGATAACAATGTCATCTTCATCTGTACAGGATATACTGTTCGTACTATTGTCTCGCACCGTAACTCGAAAATCCATGGTTCGCGCGACAGATGGCAATACTTCCCAAGTGGGAGTTGTACCATCAACTACGGCAGTTAAGTTTGGAAGGTATCGTCCACTTTCAGTCGAGGGAAGAAATGAACGAAAACTTGGCCCTAGTGTATTGGTGGGCTGAGGTGGTATGGCTTCCGCAAAATCATTGTTAAACTGCTCCCAGGTAAAGGTCATTGGGTCACTGTCCGGATCAGAAGCAACAGCCTCCAAAAGTAATGGTGTAGCACTTGGAACAGTTACGTCCAGTCCTGCTGAAACCGTTGGAGCTAAGTTTGCACTCGCAAGAATATTAGCACAATTGGTACTCAACATTCGTGCGGACATCTGTTGAATACTGATGGCATGAAAATAATAATCAGGAACGCTTTGAATTTGATTTGCACAATTGGAAGTTACGTAACTCATGAGCGTAGTTCCTGCTCCTGGTTCCATTGCGCTGGCTGCTGACCGTTGGCAGTTTTCCCCTTGTGTATGTCCCGCTCCAAATTGGTGTCCCATTTCATGTGACCAAACTTTCAAAAACCGAGGTTGGGTAATCCCGGAGGCACTCGCTTGAGTTACTCCTCTCGCCTTACTTGCACCACAAAGCACATTTAGTCCTGCTACTCCACCACTTCCTCCCCCACTACTGCCCAATACATGTCCAAGATCAAAATTTGCACTACCTATGGTCGCATCGAGATTACTAATGTTCTCCGCCAACATTGTGATAGAGTTACTATTGGTATACGGATCAGTCGCTCCATTGTAATAGAAAATATCTGTTAGATTAGCAATCAATATGAACCGAGCGGTAACATCTCGTTCGTACCATCCATTGATTTGATTAATACTGGTCACAATGTGATTAGTGACGATCGCATCATCAGCAGCCGTACCAGCTGAGGAAGCACCAAGAGTGGATGTTGCATATTCTCCAGTTACTGCAATGGCAAGTCGATACGTTCGAAACTGACAATCCCCGGCACGAAAAGCCTCTTCCAAGTCGGTAAGTTCCGTTAGTTTTTCATCCTTAGTTCCACAATTAAAGGGCTCCGTGTTGGCAGGCAGATCGCGTTCGTAGTAACTTAAGTAGTGTTCTGTATCTCCCTTAGCGTAAGGCTTAAGAAAAGCCAAGCCTTCCGGAAGTTGCATCATTGCGTTTAAGCCGTTGCCTGTCCAATCCAAACGAATACGGTGGCTTCGATCATTTACGCCATAACCATGATAAGTTTTAATGACGGGGAATCTGGCGGCTAAGCTTGGTTCCATCATTGAATATTCGAC
>CAZDTI010000510.1:0-5977 GCA_964508085.1 uncultured Saprospiraceae bacterium
GAAATCTAGCTCCATCTCAAAGAGATAGATTTCTCGATTCCGCTGCGCTTCACTCGAAATAGAAGAGATGTTTGTTTCAGCCCTTATCCTTCGACTCGCTCCTTAAGGTCACTCGCTCAGGATGACAGCTGGTTACGATAGCGTTTCGGGTGTCTGTCTATCCGAGTAATCTACCCTGAGCTAGTCCATACCGGAATGAGCGGGCTTGTCGAATGGGAGGTGCGAGCGCGTCGAGGAAGACTAAAACTGTCTTCGCATTGTCATAGACCTTTTCTACCTTCGCGTTTGATAAAATCAAAATCTAAAATCATCGTTATGAATCTTATGAAGTCTAAATTAATGTTCTTCTTTGTACTGGGAATTTTATTTGCAGGTTGTAAATCTTCTACCGAGTTAGTGGAAACCGTAGATGAAGAAACCGGTGAAAAAATAACCTACACCCGTAAAGTAGATAATTTTGGTAAACAAGGACTGTATACACGTCTTACAAAAGAGGGAGTCAAAATAGAAGAAGCAATGTATGAAAACGATACCTTAAATGGTTTTAGAAGGCTATACTACGAAGATGGAAGTGTATTTATTGAGGAGCAATATGAAATGGGTGCTTTTCAAGGTGCTTGGAAAACATTTCATGAAAATGGACAACTAAAATTGGAAGGAGAGTATATAGACAATAAAATGGAAGGCAAATGGAAAGGCTATTACGATAATGGAGCCTTGAAGGAGGAAGTCCTTTTTGAAGGGAATGAAGAAAATGGTGCTTTTATAGAATATTATAAAAATGGAAAATTAAAAGCGGAAGGTGCTTATTTAAATGGAGATAACGAAAATGGTTTATTAAAACTTTATGACGAGACAGGAGAGTTGGTGAAGAAAATGGATTGTAAGAAAGGAGTCTGTCGAACCATATGGACTAAGGAAGAAGGAGATATAACACCAAAACCCTTTCCAGGAAGGAGTTAAGAAAAAGAGTTTTGAAAACAAAGGCTCTAGAATAAACGTTTTTCAACTAGCTAAGGCAGTTTGCGAAAAGCTGACTTTGGAATATAGTAAACTTTGAGCGTTACTAACAGCAAACTTACAAAATGAAACAGATCTACAACAACAATTCGGTGTCCTTTAGTTTTAGGACAGCGTTCTCTCTTTTTCTTTGCCTGGTTCTAGCGATCGGTGCCAGCTACGGCCAAATCATTGGAGGAGATAATATCTACGAATTTCTTAACTCACCTCCTTCTGCACGCGTAACGGCTTTGGGCGGCACACTGATTTCGGTCAGAGATGATGATGCTTCACTGGCTCATGAAAATCCGGCATTACTTAATAAGGGAATGCACAATCAACTTTCAGTCAACCACGTATTCCATGTGTTGGATATTCAGCAAGGCTATGCGACTTATGCTCGTCATTTGGAAAAATGGGGCATTACAGCGCAGGCAGGAATGCAATATATTAGTTATGGTGATTTTGATGCAAGGGACGAGACCGGAGCGCTCATTGGGAGTTTTAAGGCGAATGAATATGCTCTTTCTTTAGGAGCGGGAAAGCAGTTGTATGAAAAATTAGCGATTGGTGCTAACCTCAAATTGATCACTTCACAGTTAGAGGATTATAATTCCGTTGGTTTAGCCGCTGATATTGGAGCTTATTATCAGGACACTAGTGGTTTATTTTCTGCGGCGTTGGTTTTTAAAAATGCTGGTATTCAGCTGACTAAATACGACGAAGTTCGAGAAGATTTACCTTACGATGTACAAATCGCAATTTCACAAAAGCTGAAATACCTTCCTTTTCGCTTCACTATAACCTACCACAATTTACACCGTTGGAATATCCGATATGATGACCCAAATACAGAAGAAGATGTTTTTCTGTTAACAGACTCGACTGCGACATCTAATGATAACTTCAAAGTTTTTGCAGATAACTTGTTCCGGCATATGAATTTCAGTGGAGAATTTTTGTTAGGTAAAAAACAAAACCTACGTATCCGGGTGGGCTATAATCATCAAAGGCGTAAGGAACTGACGGTTGATAGTTTTAGAAGTCTCACGGGATTTAGCGCAGGGATAGGGATGAAGATCAATCGTTTCCGGATTTCTTTTGGTCATGCCTTTTATCATCTGGCAGGAGGAACAAATCATTTTTCAATAGCAACGGATCTAGGTAGTTTTAGGCGGCGGGCTTAAATTAGTTAAAGAAATAAAATTATTAAGTCCTTGATGCAACGCTTTGCCCATTGTAGAAGTCTATATGGATATGAATGGCTTGATTACCCCAACTTAATATCAATCCTTTTCCTACTTCTACATTAAAAACCAAATTCAAAACAAGTAATAAAATTATGGTAGCTATTTTATTTACTAATGTAGCCTTCGCTTCGTATATGATGTACTTAATTGCTGAGCGGAAGTGGAATTGTTATAAGACTAGCCGATTTTGGCTGGCGGTGTCTGGATTGTTGGCTTCTTTGTTTGTCGCCTACTATTACTTGTATTTGCCAGAAGGAGGGGGGAGTACCGCGATGATTTATTTATAACTTATCGATTCGAAAACTAGCTTTAAGAAACTGCTTTAGCCTCCACATCTTCGAACAAAGCTTCTAACTCTTTTCTCGTCTCTTTCAAACTCTTGATTCCTTCTTTGATCAAAATAAAATGTCGGTTTGTTTTCTTGAATTGGAAACCACGTTGGCTGCCATGTATGGAAACGAACTGAACCATGCTTTGGAAAAAAGCTGTTTCGTAAAATGGAGATTGTGGATTACTGATAAAGAAGCAACGTAGCTTTCTGTTTTTCAGCATTAATCGTTCAAAGCCCATGGCTTTACAAACCCAACGTAAACGCAGCCCGTCAAACAACTCTTTCACAGGCTTTGGAATGTCCCCGAAACGATCCGCTAACTTTTGTTCGAAAGCCAGCAGATCTTCTTCCTTCTTGATGTTATCCAGTTCCGTGTATAAGTTTAGACGTTCTTGAATATTGGTAATGTAACTATCAGGAATCAACATTTCTATGTCAGCTTCTAGTGTTACATCACGAACGTATTGGCGATTCTTCTCTAAATCTTCTTTGAATACCTCTTTGAATTCTGTTTCCTTCAATTCCAAAATAGCCTCTTCCAAAATTTTCTGATAAGTTTCATAACCAATGTCAGCAATAAAACCACTTTGCTCCGCTCCTAATAATGATCCAGCGCCACGAATGTCAAGGTCACGCATAGCAATGTTGAAGCCGCTGCCAAGATCAGAATTCTCTTCTAAAGTACGAAGTCGCTTCCGAGCGTCTGGCGTAAGACTCGATAGGGAAGGGGTAAGTAAATAACAGAACGCTTTCCGATTACTTCGTCCAACACGACCTCTCAATTGATGCAAATCACTCATTCCAAAATGATGTGCATTATTGATCATGATGGTGTTGGCATTGGAAATATCCATTCCCGTTCCAACAATATTCGTACAAACAATGACATCGTACTTTCTTTCGATAAAATCAACGAGCGTTTTTTCCAATTTTTTGGATTCCATTTGGCCATGAGCCATCGCGATATCTAAATCAGGACAAAGACGTGAAATGTAAGCTTTCATATCCGGCAAACTCTTCACTCGGTTATGAACAAAGAAAACCTGCCCGCCTCTTGTTATTTCATAATAGATCGATTCTTTGACCAACTCCGGGCTGAGCAATCGAACTTCCGTATGTATCGGCTGACGATTCGGTGGTGGTGTATTTATAACCGATAAATCACGCGCAGACATCAGCGAAAATTGAAGTGTCCTAGGTATCGGTGTCGCTGTCAATGTTAAAGTGTCAACATTTACTTTTAGATTTCGCAGTTTTTCCTTTGCGGCTACTCCAAATTTTTGTTCTTCGTCAATGATGAGGAGTCCAAGATCTTTAAAACCAATTTCTTTATTCAGCAAACCATGAGTACCAATGATGAGGTCTATTTCACCTGCTTTTAGTTTAGCGTAAATTTCTTTTTTCTCAGCAGTTGATCTAAAACGATTGATGTAATCTACCGTTACTCCAAGGTCCTCCAATCGATCTCTAAACGTTTTTGCATGTTGCAAGGCAAGAATAGTAGTAGGCACTAAAACCGCAACTTGCTTTCCGCCAATGACCGCTTTGAAAGAAGCCCGAACAGCTATTTCCGTCTTTCCAAAACCAACATCTCCGCAAACCAAGCGATCCATTGGATAGGCTTTTTGCATGTCTTCTTTGACGGCTTGTGTCGCTTTGTACTGATCTGGTGTATCTTCAAAAATGAAAGAGGCTTCCAGTTCTGTTTGCAAATAACCATCTGGTGGAAAAGCGAAACCTTCTGAGGCTTTTCGTTTCGCGTAAAGTTTGATAAGATCCTTTGCAATGTCTTTGACCTTCTTTTTCGTTCGGTTTTTAATGATCTTCCAGGTATCGGTTCCTAGCTTATTTAGCTTAGGTGCTGTTCCTTCTTTGCCGACGTATTTCGAAATTTTATGCAAGGCATTAATACTCACATAGAGGAGATCATTGTTTTTATAAACCAAGCGTACAGATTCCTGAACGTGTCCGTTGATGTCCAGTTTTTCCAAACCAGAATATCGTCCTACACCATAGTCGATGTGTGTAACAAAATCGCCAGGACGTAACTCTTTCAACATCCGAAGGTTCATAGCTTGATCTTTCGCAAATCCTTTCTTCAATTTGAAACGATGGAATCGTTCGAAGATTTGGTGATCGGTATAACAAGCTATTTGCAACTGATGATCTATAAAGCCTTCGTTGATGGCTTGAGGAATTGGGTGGAATTCTACCTCCGCATTCAGATCTTCAAAGATGGCGTAGAAACGCTCAATTTGTCTGGGGTTTTTAGCAAAAATATAATTGTGTAAACCAGCGGCCATGTTTTTGCGCAGATTCTCAATCAGCATTTTGAAATTCTTATTGAAACTTGGCTGTGGCTTCGTCTCGTAATCAATACGCTGGTCGAGTTTTATCTTTTGTTGGCTTATACTAAAAGAAAGGAGATTGAAAGGTTCAATATCTTCAATGACTTCATGCGGCATTATGAAAGCCCGGTCTTGCATAAAAGCGATCAGTTCCTCTTCTTCTTCAGCTACGGTGGACACGGTTTTAGCGAAAGCATCTGCTTTAACAAAACACTCTGGTAATTTATCAAGCAGCACAGACAAGTTTTCCACCCAAATCGTTGTATCTTTTGGTAAGACCTTAAAAAGCGATACCTTTTGGTTTTGCTGAAATCGAGTATTGATGTTGGGAATAATGGAAATACTTGAAATCTTCCGTTTGGATAACTGGGAAGTTGGATCGAAGGTACGGATGCTTTCTACCTCATCGTCAAAAAGTTCAACCCGGTAAGGCCATTCATTTCCATAAGAGAAGATGTCGAAAATGCCTCCACGAATAGAAAACTGTCCCGGCTCGTAGACAAAATCGACCCGTTGGAAGCCATATTTAATGAGCAGGTCTATTAAAGTATCTGCGTCAAGATTTTCTTTTATTTTTACTTCAATTTTATTCTTCTCCAGTTCCGCAGGGGCGACTACTTTTTCAAAAAGGGCCTCTGGGTAGGTGATGATAATTTCACCCAAACTACTTGAAGAAATTAAACGATTGATCGTCTCCGTCCGTTGTAAGACATTGGAGTTGTTCAATTCTTCGAAATACATTGGACGTTTGAAGGAGTCGGGGAAGAAGTGAATGCTCTTTTTAGCAAAAAGTTCAGCGACATTATTTTGGATGTAAGCCGCTTCTTCTTTACCATTGGCGATGAGCAAATAATGTGCGGGCCGAGCAAGGTACGTTCCGGCCAGGACAAAGGATATCTGTGCACCAACCATCCCATTGAGTTGTAAACGGGCCGGTGATGTTCCAGAGAGGGCTTCGACAATTTGGGTTGTACGACTGTCGTCTCTGTATTTTTCTAACAGCTGCTGAAGATTTTCCACGGCTGCGAAGATAGGGAATTTAAAGTTGC
>CAZDTI010000511.1:0-5967 GCA_964508085.1 uncultured Saprospiraceae bacterium
AAATACGAGCACAAGTCGTTTTACCTACCCCTCTTGGTCCACAAAAGAGAAAGGCATGCGCCAAATGGTCATTTTGTAAAGCATTCTTTAAGGTCTTTGAAACATGTTCCTGACCAACCACTTCATCAAAGCGGGCAGGGCGGTATTTTCTGGCAGATACAACGAAGTTACTCATATCCCAAAGGTACAAAAAGAAGGTTATATTGCATTAGATAACAATCACCTTCTTAGAAGAAACCTCACCAGAATCATTTTGGATCATTAACAAATAAACACCTCCAGGTAAGTCACTTGTATCCAGAGTAGTGCTTCCATCTCTATTTGCCTGTTTTTCCAAAACGATCTGCCCAGTGGTGTTGAGCAATTGCAATTGAAAGTCTTCAATCAGTGGAGTCATTAGCTTGACTTGAAGAAAATCATCGGTTGGATTGGGGCTTACCGTTATCTCTAGGTCTTCTATTTCAGAAACTGTCGATATACAGCCAACCTGCAAAGTATAGTTATCCATTACCCCCTGACTCATGTTGTAATACGTTCCACTAGCTGACTCTTCCAAGCGGAGCGCACGTACCATATAAATATATTCTTTACCTTCTTCAACACAATCTATAGTGTAGCTCAAAGCTGTGACTGGTTCTGAATTTTGCAATTCAAAAAAGGCTGCTCCCAATTCTTTTTGATAAATATTATACCCCAAATCAGCATCCGAAGAGGCAGTCCATTCAATGTTTACGTTTCCTTGATCTTCGACAATTGTCAAGTCTGAACCAACAGGTGCAACAACGTGCATACGTAAAGTTGGGTCTCCCATCAATGCAATGTGAATCAATCGACCACCATAACAAGTATCTTGAACAAAATTGGTCGCTGTATTTTGCGTAAGTGGTAATCCGTAACCTATATTTTCACCAAGAGACATATGTTCGAATTGATATTTAGGTCTTCCTGCCCAGGCATTGGTCAATACCGTTCCTGAAGCCAACATAGATCGTAATAGATTGTTTTCAGAATCCCAATCACCAAAATAAGATCCGAATAACATGGAGAATACAGTTTGTAAAGAATCTTGGGCTAATTGTGCCGTGGTTGTGATTCCACCCGCCGATGTGAAAGTACCTCCACCTGCTGCAAAAGACCATAAATAACTCTTTGTTTTCAAACTATCAAAATCCACTACATCGATTTGATCTGGACCAAACATCGTTGAGAAATTGCGGTAGCCATTTTGGCCAAAACCTTCTGGCAAACCACCAAAGTTATTTTCGATCAATCCTCTTGGCTCTGCGATAAATTCTTTGTGACGAAAAGCGTGGTTTTTATTTAAGTACTTTCGCAAAAGCTCTGTTTCTGATTCTGCGAAAGCAGGAAGATTAGCAAAGTCAATACGCCCGACTTGGAGATCCACATCTGAGGGAATCCCTGTCTGATCAAATTTCCCATCGTTAGGAGTATTGTGATTTCGAGGATCTGTTGTTACCGTAACATTGACGCTAAAATCCGACCAGTTTCCATTTATTTCTCCATAATATAAATCGGCAGGCCAAGCTCCTTCATGATCCATATGCCCATCTGGAAAATTCCGCCCAGCATATGGTACCGGAACATGTCCCAACAATAAAACCGCTTTATAATTATCTGGATCTTCCTCGTAAAGGTTTACAATAGCTGTTTTGACATCAGCTACATTATCTGTTGGGCTAACTTCTATTTTTGATACGCTCCAGCCATCTCCTTCTATGTCAAACACCAATTGGTTAATCTCATTTACTAATGCAGCGGCCTGCGTATTATCTACCACAAGAATAAGTCTTCCTCGTTGATGAACTGCAGGTATCTCCATTCCTGCATTGATTGCTCCGCCTCCACCAATCGCCGCATCTTTATCTATTTTATATTCATAACTTTGCCCGACTTCCACATCACTGTCCTCAAAAGAGTTAACCGACCCCGAAAGATCAGCCAAAGGGGCTCCCCAACTGCTTTCTCCCTTTAAACGCCGATACAGTATAAATCCATTAGCTGGTTGGCTCAGCCAGTCTAAAGTTATTTTTGCGGGAGCCGTTTCTACAGTCGCGGTAATTTGAATAGAGCGTTCGAGCGACCAATCCTGAGCATGACTTAGCAAAGCGATCAGGCAGAATAATGTGGTGTAAAGTGTGTTTTTCATTAGAACTAATTTGAATTGACGATCTGTTTCCTTTACAGTATAGTCTGTTAGACTTTGGAGATTGGCAAATTACATAATTTTTCAAAAGTAGTATTCACTCCTATTATTTACAAAAGCTACACCGGAAAATATGATTTGACGACAGCTCCTAAGTTAGACTCTAATATAGCAAGTTCCGAAGAGCAAATAGTATTTATCTTAAAGTTAGATTCTATAGATAATTATTGCTGAGTAAAATTGATGGAAGAAGAGAGAGAAAGTATTGTGCAGATTATCATATTAAAAATCAATCGCATAGAAAAATTGAGGTTTTAAGGATCAGTGACTGATCCTTAAAACCTTGTTCTGCGGAACGGGAAAGCTTCTATTTTTTGGGACAATTTCGTACCGCTTTTAATAATAACTATAACTTTGTAAACTGCTTTCCTACGGTGCCAATCAACAAAGTATAAACACCAGGAGATAGCCTGCTAATATCGAGAGAGGAGAGATTGCCATCACTTTTACTATTTACTTGAGCAGTAACTGACTGACCAAATTGATTGAAAACCTGTAAAACGGTTTCATTTTGGTTTTCGAATACTATGTTGAGCTCTTGACTCGCTGGGTTGGGGAATAAAGTTACGCTGGTATCACTTGATCGTACTTTGACCACCTTAGGAGCAAAAATCTCCTCTTTACCATCCAAATCTTTTTGTCGAAGCCGATAATAAGATTGGCCGAGAATTGGATTTTGATCTATGTATTGATATTGTTGTAAAGCATTACTATTTCCTTTACCATTTACCCGACCTATGTTTTCCCAGTTGGTCGTATTGACAGAACGCTCTACCATAAAGTAATCGTTGTTCAATTCTGTTGCGGTGCCCCATTCGAGAACGACTTGCTGATCATTATTTACCTTTGCACTAAAATCAACCAATTCAACAGGCAGCGCACCTTGTGGCATTCTAGCAGCTACTTCAATATGCTTGAAGCCATTATTAACAGGGAAACTATTGATGATCGTACCTAGGTCAGCATCTATCATTGTAATACCTAAGTTAGTTTTGTTGAAGTAAAATCGGTTGGCAGCATCAAAGGCCGATTCTCCAAGGCTTAAATATTGCACTCCAACCAGTGTACCCAAATCAGTAATAGTATAATCTGTCAAATTCACGCTGGTGAATATCTCCTCTGCTCCATTCCAGTAACTTCCAATCAATCTATCTTCCAACTCATCATACTCCATGCCTTTAATTTGGTTGGTAGTTGGTATCTCAGCCAGAATTGCACCGCTTGCAATATCGATAACATTGATATAGCCGGGGCTAGCATTAAAGTAGCGTCCGTTAGCAGAATCGAAGGTACTTTCCCCGGCAAAAAACAACGTAGGACCTTGCAGCGTAGCGATGGTTGTAAAAGCACCAGTGTTTGTATCCATAGCTACAAATATTTCGGCATTATTGGTAGCTGACCAGTAAGAGCAATATAATTTCTTCGTCAGTACATCGTATTCAATTCCCTTTACATGTAAGGTGTCTGGAAAACTGTTGAGCACTGCTCCGGTTTCGTCATTGATAGCCAGAATACCTGCATTAGTAATGTTATAGTAAACACCCCCCGACATATCGTGTGTACTCTGGCCGGCGCTAAGCGTTTGTACGGTGTCCAAGGTGTCAAGATCTGAATAGCTTTCGTTGACTAAGTCGAATTGGGTGAAAAGTTCGTCACCGCTCATTCCACCAGTCCATCTGGTACCAATGAGTTCGTTGTTTTGAGCGGTAAGTTGGATAAAGGATAGGGCCAGTAGGAAAGTTGTAAAGGTTTTTAATTGCATAACACTTAATATTTGGTATTTTAGGAAATAGGAAGTATAAAAAGGCAAACAATAGAAGTCAAGAATTGTTTAATTCTGCGAAGAGTAAAAATCACCCCTCAACACGATAAAGAACATTATACTTATTATTCAAGTATACGAAATTAAAAACGGTCCGGTTTGACAGAAAATAATTGGAGCTACTCTTCACAAAAAATGCAAGACGTAGTTCACTACCAGCCCGTCTGAAAACTGGCGTACGGGCGGGTATCTCCGTTTTTTTTATTCGATTAGCTCAATTTTTTCGATGCCAAATCGGACACTTATTTATCCCTTATACATTACCTTTGTAGCATCTAAAAAAGAGATAAAAACAGAACATGAAAATCACCGTCGCACAACTCAATTACCATATTGGCAACTTTGAAGGCAATGTAAAAAATATGCTCTCCGCCGTTGCAAAAGCAAAGGAAGAAGGGGCAGATATTGTTTGCTTTGGCGAATTAGCCACTTGCGGTTACCCTCCCAGAGATTTCTTGGAATTTGATGATTTTATCCGTCAAGCGGAAAAATCCATTCAAGACTTGGCAGCAGCAGCAATTGATATTGCCATTGTTGTTGGTTCCCCTTGTAAAAACCCAGTGATTGAAGGTAAGGATTTATTTAATTCCGGTTACTTTTTAGCAGATGGAAAAATTCAGCACATCCAACATAAAACGCTGTTACCGACTTATGATGTTTTTGATGAGTACCGCTATTTCGAGCCGGGCTCCGAACACAAAGTAATTGAATACAAAGGAAAACGAATCGCCTTAACCATTTGCGAAGATATTTGGAATATTGGAAACGAGAATCCTTTATATACCATTTGTCCGATGGATGAAATGATTGACCAAAAACCAGATTTTATTATTAACCTCTCCGCTTCTCCTTTTTCTTATGCGCAGGCGGAGTCACGTATACATGTCGTTAAGGCAAATATTGAACGCTATAAAATACCGATGTTTTACATCAACCAAGCTGGCGCTCAAACGGAGTTAATTTTCGATGGTGGTTCTATCGTCATGTCTCCTGATGGCTTGCTTTACGATGAGCTACCTTACTTCAAAGAAGAAATTAGAACCTATGATTTGGACGCTGTTCTTAAAGGTGGACGAATACAAGAACAAGAGAAAAATCAAATTGCCCTCATTCATGATGCGATTGTTCTAGGCATCAAAGATTACTTCGGAAAGCTCGGTTTCAAAAAAGCGATACTAGGTTTATCTGGCGGAATAGACTCTGCCGTAACCGCTGCGTTAGCGGCCAGAGCACTTGGCCCCGAAAACGTAAGAGTAGTGTTAATGCCTTCTCAATTTTCATCAGACCATTCCATTAAAGATGCGCAAGACTTGGCCGAAACGGCAGGCATGCCCTATGACATCATTCCTGTACAACGCATTTATGAATCTTTCATGAGTGAACTCTCTCCTCTTTTTGGAGACTTGCCTTTCAACGTAACAGAAGAAAATTTACAAGCCCGTATTCGTGGAATCTACTTAATGGCGCTTTCCAATAAATTCGGGAACATAGTATTAAACACCTCTAACAAAAGTGAAGCGGCCGTAGGCTACGGGACACTTTATGGAGATATGTGCGGCGGTCTTTCCGTCATTGGAGATGTTTACAAAACAAAGGTTTTCGATCTGGCAAAGTATATTAATAAAGACGGCATCATCATTCCACTCAACACCATTACCAAGCCGCCTTCGGCAGAATTACGGCCGAATCAAAAAGACTCCGATAGCCTTCCTGATTATGACATTTTGGATGAAATTTTATTCCAATATATTGAAAAAAGAAAAGGTCCTCAGGAATTGATTGAAATGGGATTTGAGGAAAAGTTGGTTCGTCGAATTTTGAGATTGGTTAATATCAATGAATTCAAGCGATATCAAACTGCGCCCGTTTTACGGGTCTCGCCTAAGGCTTTTGGAATGGGTCGAAGAATGCCGATTGTTGG
>CAZDTI010000512.1:0-5943 GCA_964508085.1 uncultured Saprospiraceae bacterium
CGACTTTGGTTGTAGCGTACCAAATTACAAAGGAGGAAAAATATGCGATTCATGCGATGAAACATTTGAATGCTTTTTTTCTCAATGAAAAAACATTAATGAATCCAAGTTTACTTTATGCTCAGGCAATAAAAGGCAAAGTGTCGGGGCGAGGAATTGGAATTATTGATACCATCCATTTAATTGAAGTCGCCAAAGCCATTGAAAAATTAATGGAATTGGGTTTCTTAAAAGGAGAAAAATTACTAGGATTGAAAAAGTGGTTTGAGACCTACGCGACTTGGATGAATACCCACCCTTATGGTTTAAAAGAAAAAGACCATGGAAATAATCATTCGACTTGGTGGGCCGCTCAACTAGCCGCTTTTGCGCATTTAACAGAGCGAGAAGATTTGCTGGAAGTCGCTCGACAACAATTCAAAAAGCTAATCTCCGTACAGATGGCCGCAGATGGAAGTTTTACCGATGAGATGCAACGAACGAAGCCATACATTTATATGCTTTTTCATTTAGAGGGCTATTCCACTTTGTGCGAAATTGCTTCCACTGAAGAAGACAACCTTTGGAATTATGAAGGAAAAAATGGAGGGATTTTGAAGTCTTGGAATTTCATGCTCCCTTTTATTAAAGATAAATCAAAATGGATAAAACCACCAGATGTTCAGTACTTTGATCAAGTCCCAATCCAAACCCCTGGGCTTTTGCTTGCTGCAATAGCGTACCAAAATAAAGATTTTTTAGAGGTTTGGAAAAGTTTGAACCCGGAACGAAAATCGGAAGAGATCAATCGGAATTTTCCAATAAGAGAGCCTATTCTTTGGGTGCATTGAGAAGATGGTTTTTAGTTGAGTATAGTGAATTTTTGAAAAGGTAGATGAGGGGGCCTTCTAACGTGAATGTTCGCACCTTTTGAAGAGATGAATATTTACTCTAATTTAAATTGATATTTAGGGTTGGATAATTTTTTTGCTCTTCTTGCCCCTAGCCCCTAAAGGGGAGCGTTAGCGCTCCGAGGGTAACTTTAGCACCAACGGTACGGATCGGTTAGGTTGTCCAATTTCATTGCGATTGGCTCAAATGTTTTTTGAGGTATTAGCGGGGCGGGTTGATGCTCCCCTTTAGGGGCTGGGGGCAGCGCTGGTAAAAATTCAGATAAGATTGCTAAATAATTAAGAAAAAATTAGAAAATAAATGAAAGGAAAAGTAGCCGTTATTACTGGAGGGAGTGGAACACTCGGAAGAGCTTTTACAAAGGGGCTGGCAGAACAAGGTGCTCAAGTTTTTATTTTGAATAGAAATAAAGAAGCCTCTGCTGCGATGGTCATTGAGTTTAAAGAAATGGGCTTGGAGATCTACTCCGTAATTTGTGATGTGCTCAATGAAGACTCCGTTGAAAATGCAGTCAGCGAAGTTTTGGCGAAAGCTGGAAAAGTAGACATTCTAATAAATGCTGCCGGTGGAAATATGTCTGGAGCAACGGTCATGCCAACGCAAACGATCTTTGATATTTCAGTGGATCAATTTCGGAAAGTCAATGATTTGAATTTGATGGGAACCGTCATTCCGACCATCGCTTTTACTAAGCCAATGGTCAAACAAGGAAAAGGTTGTATCATTAATATCTCTTCTATGGCTGCATTTTTACCCTTGACCAGAGTGGTAGGCTACTCGGCTTCCAAAGCGGCCATCAATAATTTTCCGCAATGGATGGCCATTGAACTAGCCAATAAATACGGCAGTGGAATCCGAGTCAATGCCATTGCACCTGGTTTTTTTGTAGCCAAACAAAACCGTGCGTTATTACTCAATGAGGACGATTCTTTAACCGCAAGGGGAGAGACCATTATTAGTCAAACGCCTATGAAACGATTTGGAGATCCAGAGGACTTGGTGAGTACTTTATTATGGCTTTGCGATGATAAATCTTCTTTCATTACGGGGATTGTGGTTCCGGTGGATGGGGGGTATAGTGCTTTTAGTGGGGTGTAGGTTTTTAAGTAGTAGGTTTTAAGTAGTAAGTGATAAGTAGTAGGTTAATTTCAAAATTAAAAGGGATGTAATTATTTAGTCATCGTATTTGAATTTTTGGCCGACGCTGCCCCCAGCCCCTAAAGAGCTTGCCCTGAGCTTGTCGAATGGGGGAGCATCGGCCCGCCCCACTAATACCTCAAAAAAATGGGCCAATCGCAATGAGAGAGAATACCCCGGCTGATCTATACGCTCGGTGCGAAAGGTGCGGTCGGAGCGCTGATGCTCCCCTTTAGGGGCTGGGGGCAAGAAGAGCAAAAAAAACGCACCAAAGAAAGAAGCCAATTACAAAAAAATAAATCAAAAAAACAATTGAAAAAATTACAACAAACTTGGAGATGGTACGGCCCCAATGACGGCGTTAGCCTCGCAGACATACGACAAGCTGGAGCAACAGGAATCGTAACCGCGCTTCATCACATCCCCAATGGTGCCATTTGGCCAATTGAAGAAATTCAAAAACGAAAAGATGAAATTGTTGCAGCGGGCTTAACTTGGTCGGTGGTAGAAAGCATCCCCGTTCACGAGGACATCAAAAGAGCTTCGGGTAATTATTTGGAATATATTGAAAATTACAAACAAAGCATTTACAACTTAGCTAAGTGTGATGTAAATATTGTGACTTATAATTTCATGCCGGTGCTGGATTGGTCTAGAACGGAATTGGAACATAAAATGCCGGATGGTTCAACGGCTTTGTTTTTTGAAAAAGCGGCCTTTGCTGCTTTTGATTTATTTATCTTGAAAAGGCTGAATGCCGCTGCCGATTATAGTGAGGAAGAACAAAAAGCAGCTGCGGATCGCTTAGCAGAAATGTCAGAAGCGGATAAAGAAAAATTGACTAAAAATATTATTGCGGGTTTGCCAGGAGGAACAACAGAAGGAGTTTTGAATTTAGCGAAGTTCCAAGAAATTCTAGACACCTATCAGGCCGTAGATGCGGAAACTTTGCGTAAAAATTTAATTTATTTTCTAGCGCAAATTACTCCGACAGCTGATGAGTCAAATGTGAAATTAGCCATTCATCCCGACGATCCTCCTTTCCCCTTATTGGGACTTCCTCGAATCTTGAGTACGGCATCGGACGTGGATCATATTTTTGAAAAAGTACCATCTCACAGTAATGGTCTGTGTTTTTGCACGGGTTCATTTGGGGTGCGACGGGATAATGATTTGCCAAAGATGGTGGAGAAATTCGCAGATCGAATTAATTTCATTCACCTCCGTGCGACCAAACGAGATGAAGAAGGCAATTTTCACGAAGCGGATCATTTGGATGGTGATGTGGATATGTATGCGGTTGTGAAAAATTTATTGATGGCCTCGGATAAACAAAATTGTAACATCCCCATGCGCCCGGATCACGGACATAAAATGCTGGACGATTTAAATAAAAAAACAAATCCTGGTTATTCCGCGATTGGTAGATTAAGAGGATTGGCAGAATTAAGGGGATTGGAATTGGGAATAATTAAATCAACAGAAGAAAGAACAAACATCGGATGAGGAAGAGCTTTATAAATAAAAATTTCCTTTTACAAAATTCAACCGCAGAACAGTTGTACCATGATTATGCAGCTGATCTACCGATTATTGATTACCACAATCACTTGCCACCCGATGAGATTGCGAATGATAAAAGGTACTCGACTATTACTGAAGTTTGGCTAAAAGGAGATCATTATAAATGGCGGGCTATTCGAGCCAATGGAATTGCAGAACGCTACGTTACTGGAGAAGCAAATGAAAAAGAAAAATTTTTAAAATGGGCCGAAACGGTTCCATACACTATGCGAAATCCTTTATATCATTGGACGCATTTGGAATTACAAAGGTATTTTGGAATTACAGAATTATTAAATGAAAAGACAGGGCAGCAAATTTTTGAACAAACAAATGCTGCGCTGCAAACACCAGCTTTTTCCGCTAAGGGATTGCTAAAGAAAATGAAAGTGGAAGTGGTTTGTACGACTGATCATCCAACAGATACTTTGGAATTTCATAAAAAAGAAATGGACTCCCAAAGCACTTTGAAAATGCTTCCCACTTTTAGACCTGATAAATTTTTAGTGATAAACCATCCTGACTTTTTAGTTTTTTTAGAAAAATTAGAAGGTATTGTTGGGAATGATATTTCTACTTTTAATGAATTGCTGGAAGCGCTGGAAAAGCGAGTTGACTACTTCCATGAATTAGGTTGTCAATTGGCCGATCATGGATTATCTCAACTTTTTGCAGTTGACTTTAAGGGACAGAACTTGGATAAAATTTTAGAAAAAAGAAAAAGTAATAAAAGAATAAAAGGAAAAGAAAGCCGAGTTTTTCAAATGGCATTGTTACACGAATTAGCGAAGATTTATCATCGTAAAAAATGGACCATGCAACTTCATTTAGGAGCCATTCGGAATAATAATGATCGATTATTAAACGCAGTAGGTGCAGATGTTGGAGCGGATAGTATTGGAGATTATGAGCAGGCGGAAGGGCTTTCTAGTTTTCTCAACTGCTTAGACACAGAAGGTAAATTGACCAAAACAATTTTGTACAATTTAAATCCTCGAGATAATGAAGTCTTCGCAACCATGATGGGAAATTTTAATGACGGAACTTCTGCGGGGAAAATACAATGGGGCTCGGCTTGGTGGTTCTTAGATCAAAAAGATGGAATGGAAAAACAAATCAATACTTTATCCAACATGGGTTTACTGAGTCGATTTATTGGGATGCTCACGGATAGTCGAAGTTTTTTATCTTTTCCGCGGCATGAATATTTTCGAAGAATTCTTTGTAATATAATTGGCTCCGATGTTCACAATGGACTGTTGCCAAATGACATCACTTGGCTAGGAAAGACAGTGGAAGATATTTGTTATAATAATGCGAAACGATATTTTGAGTTTTGATAAGTAGTAGGTAGTAAGTTTTAAGTAGTAGGTAGTGGGTTCATTGCGATTGGTCCAAATATTTTTTAGGTATTAGTGGGGCGGGTTGATGCTCCCCTTTAGGGGCTGGGGGCAAGAAGAGCAAAATTTGGAAAGCCTTCTAGCAGACTGTAATCACTTTTTATCCGTTGCTGAGTATGAGTTTTAAGTAGTAAGTTTTAAGTATTTAGTAGCTTCTCTATATCACACGAAAGAAGGAAGCCGACTGCTAACTGCCAAAAGCCAAGAATCACGTTCGGGAAACCAACAACCAATAACAATCAACCAACAACTATTCAAAAAAAATGAAAGAATGTATTTATATTGTTACGCTATTCTTGCTGCTTAGTTCCTGTCAACAACTAAGCGATCAAAAAGTAGTTTACCTGGCCCACACTTTGCCTGTTTCGCATCCGGTACATCAAGGCATGGAAGTATTTGCAAAAACGGTTGCTGAAAAATCAAAAGGTCAATTAGCAGTTAAAATATTTCCAGATGGACAACTCGGAACGGAGCGAGAAGTCTTGGAGCTTTTACAGATCGGAAGCATTGCTATGACAAAAGTAAGTGCTGCCGCCATGGCCAATTTTGCTCCGGAATATAAAGTGATGGGCGTCCCTTATTTGTTCCGAGATAAAGAACATTTGTTTCGCGTTTTAGAAGGAAAAATTGGAGAAGATATTTTAATTGCAGGTAGTGAATATTTATTAAGAGGCTTGTGTTTTTATGATGCAGGAAGTAGAAGTTTCTACACTAAAGACAAACCTATAAGAACGCCCGAAGATTTGAAAGGCCTTAAAATTAGAGTAATGAATCACCAAATGTCAGTGGACATGGTCAATGAAATGGGCGGCTCTGCAACTCCAATGGCTTACGGTGAATTGTATACTGCGCTTCAACAAGGAGTGGTAGATGGTGCAGAAAACAATCCGCCTTCATTTGTTACTTCTGGACATTATGAGGTCTGTAAATATTACACCATTGACGAGCACAG
>CAZDTI010000513.1:0-5937 GCA_964508085.1 uncultured Saprospiraceae bacterium
TTTTGCGACCAGTCGCGTTAGGAGGAACCCTGATCTACCATTATCCACCCTCATCTACCCTCTGACTACAAATCCCACTCTATAGGGCTAAGACCTTCTTTGTTAAGGCGTAATTACATTATAACTCATAATTTTATTACCAAAAAAAGTAGGTACCATTAGCAAATTTTGCTCTGGAATATATTCTATATCTGCTGCATTCAATCCCATACTTTCCGTGTCTAACATTTTATGTGCACTCCAATCCGATTTTTTAATATAAAATACTTGTCCCTTCCAACTGGAAACAATAAAATCACCATTTTTCAAAACGATAATTCCATCACCATGTCCAATACCGTCAGCTAAGACTTTAGCCGTATTGGTTTTCATATCAACCAGACCAAATTCAGAACTGTTGGAAGAGGCATAATACATTCCTTCAGGTTGATAAAGCAAGCCATTTAATCTTCCGAATTCATGGTTGAGCATGATTTCCAATTTTCCATTTTTCAATACATAAATGGTATTGGAATTTGATCCAGAGGCATACACGGTTCCATCGGGTGAAACAGTAATGTCATTTAATTTTGGATCTCCTTCGACCTTGTAACGTTTAGTGATCTTCCGAGTAGCAATATCTATCTCAACTAAATTACTAATATCGTTTACATATAATTTTCCATTGGAGATGCCCATTCCTTTGGGGGCACTTAAACCTTCCACCCATTTATGGATAAGTACTTTTCCATTATTATCAATTGTGGAAATAAAGCCATTGCCATCATCTTCCCATGGCCCTTCATTTATGTTGGCGACATAAATTGTCCCCGTTTTTGAATCATAATAAACGGATTCACAAGTAGATAAAGTAGTATCCGACTCCCAAACTAATTTAAGCGAAGGTTGGCTAGGAGTCTCCGCCTTTGAAGCGGGTTTTTCTTTTGATTGATTTGAACCACAGGAAATACAAAATGTAACTAGGAGAAACAATAGGGGGCGAATTGATTTTTTCATTTTAATAAGATTTTAGTATAAAAAACAGCCTGGAGGAAAAGAGCGATAAAAAAATATAAATAAATTGCGAATCTTAAATCAGTATATTGAAATCCGTAATCCAGTTTATTTTAGTTTGAAAAAAAGAAAAAATAGAAGACTAATATCGAGTGAAAATTTGCAAAAAAATACTAACTAAATATACTGTCCAATAGTACAATTCCCAAAAGGATAGCCTGTTGAAAACTATTCCGTCACATTAATAATAACCCGTTTGTACCTTGTTAATCTCGGTGTTCCGTGATCCGTCACTTCCAGAATAATATGCATTGTTCCAGTCCCGGGTGCCAGGACTCTTTTGGTCTTTACTTTAAGAGAAGCCTTGGGGCTATCGTAGCCGACGATGTCATGCTTATCTCCGGTACGAGCATTTGACATTCGGCGTGTCCCGGGTTCTTCATAACAATACCATTTGAAAGAAAGCGCATCTCCGTCAGGATCAGTCGTAGCAGTCGCACTTAATTCTACGATCTCGCCTTGTTTGGCATTGATGTATTCTGGATGGTCTAACTTAGGAATAGGAGGGTGGTTGGCATTTTTAAAATCTGATTCCATGGTCCAATCCATTCGTGCGGAAAAATCATTTTGGTAAGCTTCTCGCCAACGCCAAATAGTTGCATGATTGGTGGTATGCCATTCTCCATCATTTCCTAAAACTTCATCTTGAACATTTGTCCAGATCGGACGAGTCTCCGGTTCTAAAAACCACTTTTCATTTTTAGGAGTATACAATTCATAGCGGCCACCCCAACCACCCCAGTCCGGGCGTTCAGGAGTACTCAGTCCATTGTCGATCAAGTGTAAAAAAGAAGGGGTGTCTCCCTCCATCATAAATTTCCAAAAAGGATATTCTTTACCCAACGATCCTTTACTTCGAACATGACGATTGAGCCATTCATTACTCACCAATTCAAAATCCGCTCCTCCAAAACGTCCATGGAATTTATCCCCACCAATGGCAATCCAAGTCGCATGATGGAAGCCTCCACCGGCATTGACGCCAGGCGTGATGATGTAAAATAGATTGGGAAAATTCTTTCGAATCCACGGGCCACTATTGTCCTGATCGGAAATGGAGTACACCCGAAGTTTCGCGACAAATTTATCCAAGTCCTCTTTTGACCGAGTCCTTCTCACTTTCCAAAGTGCTTGCGCCAATAAATTTGGTCCACCCCAAACCGTCACCCAAACAGGTCGTGAATCTTCTTTATCAACTACGCGAATCAATGCTTCCGAACCTGGAGAATCTTTCCCTTCACCCACCGCTTCCATATGTTTTAACGGAAGTCCTTGCGTAATTTTACTTAAAAGAAATTCACCGGTTGGAAATCCTTTTTCATGAACTTCTAAATTGTCACGAACCTTAGCGTAAGCATTTACTACATTTGTGATCTTCTCTGGATTTACTTTGTTAGAAACTTCAGTAGCTGCCAATCCTTCTATGTCAAAATGATTGGCATAAGTCATCAATCTAACCATGGACATGACGTCATCGGGATCTCCTCCAATGTCCGTTAAAACAAATAAGCGAGGTTTTTCTCTTTTGGCCAGAGTGGCCCCCAAACTTCCAACACCTTCGGTTGTTCTGCTTACTTTTTGAATCGTACCGTCCTCGTTGAAGTGTATTGGTTCTGCGCATATATGTCTTTGCCGTTCACATTCCGAATCAATATCCATCCATCGGTGATAGAATAAAATCCATTGCCCATTGAATTCAACAATAGAGTGGTGGTTGTTACTTTTATGCTCAGAATCCATAATCACTCCTTTGTAATCCCATGGTCCTTTTGGAGAATCGCTCATGTAATAAGAGAGCACTCGATTGTTTTCCGGCATGGTAAAATAGTATTTGTCTTTCCTTTTGAAAATCCAGGGGCCTTCCATTTTAGGTTCATAACCACCCATGTCCATTTTGAAAAATTCACCCTTTACACTTTTCATGTCTTCTGCCAATTCAGCAACTTGGAAATCTTTTTTTGCATGAAAATAAACATAAGCTTTCCCATCATCATCCACAAAAAGACAAGGATCATTTGAATAAGGTTCGGTCCATAGTGGTGCCCCAATGGCATCTTTAAACGGCCCTGTTGGTGAATCACTTTCCGCAATTCCAATACCCATCCACTTTGTACTATTTTCCGGATTCTTTCTGTCTTTAAAACCAGTGCCAGCAGGATAGCAGAAATAATATTTTCCATTTTTATAGGCACAATCCGGCGCCCATGCAAAGTTGTCCGCCCAAGTCAAATCATCCACAGATAAGCAAGCCCCATGGTCTTCCCAATTGACAAGGTCCTTGGAAGAAAATACATGCCAGTCCTTCATCCAAAAATCTTCCTGACATTCTTCATCGTGCGATGCATAAATGTACATTTTGCCATCTGCCCATACATGGCCTGATGGATCAGCAGTTCTGATCTTGCTTCCGAAGTCTAATGGATTTTGAGCGGTGCAAAAAACAGTGCTACATATAAAGAATATCAATATTGAAATTTCTATTTTTTTCATTTCTTACATTTTATTTTTCATCATAAAAAATTGTACAAAAATCAAGTGATTAACTTTTGCCATTTGGAATAATCTTTTTTTATTTTCTCTAAATCAATACTTGAAAATGTGCTGTTAGAATTTTCATGAAATGTTTTCAATTGCTCAATATTTTTGTAAACGCCGGAATTCAAGCCAGCCAAATAGGCGGCACCCATTGCAGATACATCCGCTATTTCAATGGTCGTCACTTTTCGTTCCAGCAAATCTGCAAGCAACTGTATGACAAATGGATTTGAAGTCATTCCGCCATCGACTTTCAGTTCAGAAAGGGGAGTACCCGAATCTGACTCCATCGCATCTATTACGTCTTTGATTTGATAAGGAACGGATTCGACCGCTGCGCGAATGATGTGATTTTTTGTGGAATCAAAAGTCAATCCCTCAATACTTGCCTGGCGATTCATATTCCAGTGTGGCGCACCCAGGCCGCTGAAAGCAGGGATAATATAAACCCCTCCATTGTCGTTTACTGATTCACAGATTGCTTGTAAGTCTTTTGTTTTTTCAAAAAGTCCCAATTGTTTTCTCACCCATTCAATGGTCGCTCCAGCAGAAACGATGATTCCTTCAAAAGCATAATCAACCCTATCTTCCTTACTCCAGCAAATGGTAGTGACCATACCGTTTTGACTGGTTTTTGGTGACGCTCCAATGTTCATAAGAATAGAGCAACCTGTACCCAGCGTGGCTTTAGCATTACCTGATTCAAAACATCCTTCACCAAAGGCGGCTGCATGGGAGTCTCCAATCAAAGCCGAAATTTTAATCTCCTGATCCAAGAGTCCATCAAAATTTGTTTTGCCAAAATCGTAGGAGGACGGTTTGAGTTCTGGAAGATTAATGTTAGAAAGTCCAAGAGCACTTAAAATCTCTTGATCCCAGTTCAGGGTTTTCAAATTAAAAAACAAGGTTCTAGAGGCATTGGTATAGTCGGTACAATGCGCTTTTCCTCCGGTCAACTTATACAACAACCAAGAATCAACATTCCCAAAATGAGCTTGGCCATTGTCAATTGCTGTTGTAATGTGAGGTACATTTTCATACAACCACATCACCTTGGTGCCTGAAAAGTAGGGGTCGATTATCAGTCCCGTTTTTTCATTGATCTTTGGTTCGAGCCCTTTCGCTTTTAGCCGTTTGCAAATTTCGATAGACCGCTTGCATTGCCAAACCACGGCATTGTTCAGTGGCTTACCATCTTGATCCCATAAAATGAAAGTTTCTCTTTGATTGGAAATTCCACAGGATTCTATCTCCTTTGGATCTCCTCCTTTTGACTGGAATCCCTCCAAACATTTCTTTACAGAATCCAATACATTTTGATAGATGGCCTCAGGTTCTTGTTCCACTTTTCCACCATCCAAATAATGGGTATGCAATGGTTCAGAGGCCTTGACAACTGCTTTCCCTTGCTCATCAAAAATGATGGTTTTGGTACTACTAGTCCCTTGGTCAATGGCAAAAATGTATTTTCTGTTAGCAGCATTAAGCATAAGATTGGAATTAAAAATTAAAATTATTAGGATCAGGGCCGATGCGTTCCCCTCTGTCGTGAGCATCTAAGATGGCCATGTCAGCTTTAGAAATTTCAAAATCAAACAATTGAGCATTTTCTAAAATTCGATGAGGCTTTGAGGATTTTGGTATCGTCACCACTCCGTGTTGAAGGTTCCAACGTAAGGCAATTTGCGCAGGAGTTTTACCATATTTTTCTCCAAGATTTTTTGCAGCTTGGAGGTTCATAATACGGCCTTGCATTAAAGGGCTCCAAGCCTCGAACTGGATGTTTTTTTCTTTACAATATTTAAGCAATTCCGGTTGAACCAAGTGGGGATGGAATTCCACCTGATTGACAGTAGGAACTAAATCACTATTTGCCTCCAGGACTTTTAATTGTTCGATGGTAAAATTACTGACCCCTATCGCTTTTGCTCTTCCACTAGCATAGATTTTTTCCATTTCTTTCCATGCATCGACATAATAATTTTTAACTGGCCAATGGATCAGGTATAGATCAATATAATCCATGTCAAGTAATTCAAGACTTTTTTCGAATGCTTCGGCTACACGTTGTTGGCGGAGGTCTTCGTTCCAAATTTTGGTCGTAACAAAAATGTCTTCTCGTGGAATAGGACTCTCCTTAATTGCCTGACCAACTCCTTTTTCATTTTTATAAATGTAAGCGGTATCAATATGTCGGTATCCAATGTTGAGTGCCTCTTTAACGGAATTGATAACTTTATCCCCATCAGGAATTAAATAAACGCCAAATCCCAGCCAAGGCATTTTTACTCCGTTGTTGAGGGTGGTGCAATCGCTTATGTTGTTTATCATTTTATAACTTTTTTATTA
>CAZDTI010000514.1:0-5900 GCA_964508085.1 uncultured Saprospiraceae bacterium
AATGGGTCTGGTTCTGCGCACTCTGTGGCCTATCCGTGATCAAAAATACAAAGGAGGAACGCGCCAAGCTTTTAATCGTATCAAATAAAACCATCTTGTGCTACTCATCCAAAATGCGGTAAATATTTCCACAAAATACGCAGCGCCACCACAAAAATCAAAACGGATGTAATTCGTCGAACAATCAGGGGATTTACCTTTCCTGCCGTAAAGCGAGCACCAATTTGACCTCCAGTAATTACCGCCAAAATCAGCAGTACAGCAAATAAAAAGTCAACTTGAAAACCGACGGAAAGAATTTGTCCCATCAAACCAGAAATGGAGTTGACTAAAATAAAAGTAGCGGTTGTGGCGGCAATTACTTTTGCTGCTGCCCACCTTGACAAATAGAGTAAGGGAGATAAAAAAATTCCGCCACCAATGCCAACAACCCCCGACAAAAAACCGATGCTGCCCCCAATAATGGCATTGCTTAACCGAGGTAAATGGACTGTTTTTTTCGGTTTTGAAATCATCATCAAAAGGGAAGCTGCCAGAAGAGTGCTGCCTAGAATAATAAAGAAAACATCCTGACTAATTTTCACCTGTCCGCCCAAAAAAGCGAAGGGAATACTCAGTAAAACCAGCGGTAATAATTGGTTGATCTTTAGAAAACCCTTTTTATAAAAAATCCAGACTGAACCCGTTACCACTGCAATATTGCATAGCAAGGCTACCATGCGAATGGTTGTAAATTCAAATGAAAATAAAGACAATATCGCCAAATAACTTGACCCACCACCAAAACCTGCCGATGAGTAAATCATAGCAATGAGAAAGAAAATCGGTATTAAAATCAGAAGGTCGTTTGTCATATTCCAGCCCTAACGAAATCGCTCGTGAATGGAGAATTTTAATTAGAGCTTACACACTCATATACTTTTCCGGTGCATTTTCAAAACTCACCTTACAGCCATCGCAGCAAAAATAGTAGTCTTTTTCTTTATGCTTAATGACATGTTTAGCCGTACTTTTTTGAACGGGAATTTTACAAACTGGATTAATAAAATAATCATCATTCTTTAAAGTAAGCTCTTCTGTATGTTCCCCGTTTGATTGAACTGATTCGTCAATGTCTCTATAATGCTTAATGATTTCGGCCAATATGCTTACGGCCACTTCGTCCGGCATTTTAGCTCCGATATCAAGACCTGCTGGTGTTTTAATTGTTTTGAGTTGGTCAAAAGTAGCTCCCATTTCTCTAACGTCTTTATAGATTGCGTTTGCTTTCTTTCTACTGGCTACAAAAGACAAATAGCTGCTCCCTATGGAAAGTGCTTTCTGTAAAGCTTCGGCATCACCTTCGCCTTGTGTACAGACTACAATGTAGGCAGAGGATTTAATTTGGCTGACCTCCAAATCTTTGATGCCAAGGACAGTATCTACTCCTGGGAAAACATTTTTATCGGCAGAACTCATCACAACATCTACTCGATAATCAATCGCCTTTGCAACTTTGGCCAATGATTTAGCAATATGAGAAGTTCCAAAAATCACTAATTGCGGTTTGGGTAAAACCGGTTCAATATACACTTCTACTTCTCCTCCACTTTGGCAAGTCATGGCATAAATTTTAGTGTTCTCATCCGTAGTTCCTTCCGTTTTAGTTGGTGTAATAGACACAAATCTTGGTTTTCTTTCTTTAATAGATAATAGGGCTTCTTTCAAAACAATTCCTCGGGTACAGCCTCCTCCTATCCAACCATGAATATGACCGTCTTCTGTGATAATTGCTTTGTCTCCTGGTTTTCCGGAGGAAGGTATTTTCCGACGTACGATGATCGCTAAGGCGTAAGCTTCCGTACTGTTTTTAAATTCATTTATTTTATTAATAAAAGCGTTATGCATCTTGTAGTATTTTTTCTAAGGTCAGTAGGCTTTCAAAATTATGTGCAGATCCAAAATGATTTAAAGATGGTAGTGCTGCTTTCATTCCCATTTGAATGGGTTCATAACCTCGCATTCCTTTTAACGGATTGAGCCAAATCAATTTTTTAGTTCGTAATTTAATTTGCTGCATCGCAGCTTCTAATACTTCCGGTTCTCCGGTGTCTAAGCCATCACTTAAAATAATAGTCATGGTTTTTCCATTCAAATATCGCTTGGCATAATTGTCATTGAAATCTTTTAAGCATCCTCCTATTTTTGTCCCACTCGACCAATGTTTGGCATTTCGGGAAACCATCGCTAATGCACCTGCCATATTTTTATCAGAAATAAAATCTGTAATGCGCATTAATTTGGTGCTAAAAGTGAAGACCTCTATCTCTTTAAAGTTAGAGCGAAGTGCCCATAAAAATTTTAACAGGTAAAAAGAATATTTATCCATAGAGCCACTGACATCTAACAAGATCATCAAGCGATATTTATCTTTTTTCTTATGTTTCCTGCAGAGCTTTATAATATTCCCTCCGTTTTGAATATTGGAGCGGATAGAATTGGCAATATCAATTTGACCTTTATTCGATTTCTTCTTTTTTCGTTTAAGCCTTTGGCTCATTTCTTTGACCAATTGCTCCGAAAGTTCATCTAGTAAAGTAGATTGGAATGTAGTCAGGTAAGCAAAATCGGTGCGTTTCAAAGTTTCCTTTGCATTGGCTCCCGTAGTCGTTTTGGCCTCTTCTCCTTCTTCATTACTATCTGTTTCTCCCTTGCCAAGCATGACGGCTGTACTCACCTTATTGGTTTGAATACTCGTCTTATTCTTATTGGTTCGTTTATCTCGAATTAGGGTTCCCTTTTGCTTCCAAAATTGGGCATACATTTGCTTGAAAGGTACTCGCTCTTCCTGCTCTTGGCAAAATAAACTGGTGAGGGCATACTCAAAGAGTGCTTTATCTGGCCATAAACCAAATAAAGCACTTTCAAAAGTATCTTTTGTACATTGAATTCCAGACTGAAAACCAAGCTTTCTTGCCTCCTGAACAAAGCCGATGAAGGCTTCAGAAAAGCTAGAGTAGTGAGTATAATGTTTACTCATTAGTTACCCATTCTTTTGCTTCTCTCTTTCTTTAGCCATTTCGGCTATTCGTTTTTTGGCTTCTGAAATATCACCTTCTAACTTGACTCTATCGCCTGGAAGGTTGAGAGATTTGTAGTGTGCTCTACTTTTTTCTCCTTCTTCTAATCTGATTTTGTCTAGATCTTCATATTCCTTTAAAGACATAATTTTACGTTTTTGATTTAGTAACGTTGAAAGAATAACCTCACCATTCGATGCTGCTATTTTTTCGCCGTTACTTAGTGAAAAATTCTTTTTTTACAGCACTAATATCGCTATTTGATTTTAATAAACAAGACAAGCTGTTGTACATCGCTGCATCATCATTATCTAAGGTTGCGATACCTCTTGCCCAATCTATTGTTTCTGCAATACCAGGCGTTTTATCCAATTTTAAAGTTCGTACTTTTTCCACAAAAGCAGCAATTTTTTCTGCTAATTGTGTTTCAATGTTCGGAAGATGTTTTTTTATAATGCGCATTTCCTTTTCTGAAGAGGGATAATCGACCCAATGGTATAAACATCTTCTTTTCAATGCATCACTCAACTCCCTAGTTCTGTTAGAGGTCAGGATGACCAAGGGTTTGTGTATGGCCTTGATTGTTCCCAGTTCAGGGACACTTATCTGAAAATCGGATAGTAACTCTAACAAGAATGCTTCAAACTCTTCATCTGCTCTGTCAATTTCATCTATGAGCAAAATCATTCGTTTGTTGCTGGAAATGGCTTTTAGTAAAGGTCTTTTTAAAAGGTACTCTTCGCCAAAAATCATTTCTTCTTTTTCCCGGTCCGACTTACTACTGGTTTCAGATATTTTTATGGCCAGTAATTGTTTTTGATAATTCCATTCATAAATGGCATTATTTACATCAAGACCTTCATAACATTGCAACCGCACCAATTCATAGCCCAACAAATCTGCTAAAATGTAAGCCACTTGGGTTTTTCCAACACCTGGATTACCTTCTAGTAGAATAGGCTTTTCTAATTTCAACATGAGAAAAAGAACAGTTGCCAACTCATCTTCTATAACATAACCTAGTTTATCAATTTCAGGGATTAATTCTGATGGATGTGTATACAATTCGAAATTATTTTTTCTTACCAAAAATACTTTTTGCTACGGTGCCAAGCATTGAACCTGCTGAGATATTATTATCAACTTCTCCTCCACTTAACTTAGATTTGAAATTTTTAACAAACTGCTCAATTAATTGATCTGAGACATCATTGATTAATCTCGAACCAAATTGCGCTAGTTTTCCAATAATAGTAATATCCATAGAAAAACTCACATGCGTCTTTCCATCTTTTTCTGTAAGGACACCATTCATCAACATGTCAGCAGAGCCCTTCCCCTTACTGTCAAGCCCCCTTCCTTTAAGGATCATGGTATAGCTGGCTTCATCCAATTTTTGAATTTCGATATCGCCATTGTAAGATGCTTTAATAGGTCCAAACTTGGTAACAACTTCGCCTTTATAATTTTTGTCATCAATTTTCTCCGTGATTGCTGCACCTGGCACGCAAGTAACCACATCTGTTGGGTCGGCAAGACAAGCCCAGACCTTTCCAATTGGCTGCTCTATTTCGAACTCTTTGACTATTTTCGTATTCATATTTTTAAGTATTATAATCGGGCATTCGAAAATCATCGAATGCCCAATGTATTTTAAATTAATAGGATTTAATACACCGTGTATTTAACTTGGCTCATCAAAGTAACCTACCTTTTGTAATTCTTTAAATAATTTAAATGGTGTAACTGGGATCTCCAAATGCTTGATACCTAAGTGAGCGACTGCATCAACTATCGCATTTACAATCGCAGGCGGTGCACCTACAGTTGGTGACTCTCCTACCCCTTTTGCACCAATTGGATGATGTGGTGCAGGTGTAACGGTATGGCCCGTTTCCCAACTTGGAGATTCAACTGCAGTTGGTACCAAGTAATCCATAAATGTTCCATTGAGGATGTTTCCAGATTCATCGTAAATTAGTTCTTCATACATCGCTGGCGCAATACCTTGTGTCAAACCACCATGTACCTGGCCTTGTACGATCATTGGGTTGATGATATTTCCACAGTCATCAATAGCTACAAATCTGCGGACTTTGATGTCACAAGTTTCTGCATCTACTTCTGCTACACAGATGTAAGCACCTGATGGGAATGTTAGATTCGGAGGATCATAATAATGAGTGGCCTCAAAACCACCTTCCATTCCTTCTGGATGGTTGGTATAAGCTGCGAAAACAATTTCTTGGATTGTCTTTGCTTTTTCAGGAGCTCCTTTTACAAAAAACTTACCGGGTTCCCATTCCAAATCTTGTTCAGAAACTTCCAGTAAATGTGCTGCAATTTTTTTGGCTTTGTCTCTCAATTTTCGAGCAGCCATAGCCGCAGCTGCACCAGCAGTTGGGGTACTTCTACTAGCATAAGTTCCTAATCCATAAGGAGCGGTATCGGTATCTCCTTCTTCTATTTGAATATGCTCCATAGGTATACCCAGCTCTTCAGCAATGATTTGAGCATAGGTGGTTTCGTGCCCTTGTCCTTGTGACTTCGTACCGAATCTTGCAATGGCTTTTCCAGTTGGATGCACTCGAATTTCTGCACTGTCAAACATTTTAATACCTAAAATGTCAAAATCTTTTGATGGACCAGCACCTACCACTTCTGTGAAAGTAGAAATTCCAATTCCTAAGAATTTTTTGCCTTCTTTCCGCATTTCAATTTGTTCCTTTCTCAAGTCATCATAACCGATGGCATCCATCGCCAATTGAAGGCCTGCATGATAATCACCACTATCATAAGACCAACCTGTAGGCGATGCCCAAGGGAAATCTTCTTTTTTGA
>CAZDTI010000515.1:0-5882 GCA_964508085.1 uncultured Saprospiraceae bacterium
GTATTCACTCTTATTGATACGTGTACATTCTACTTTTGGGATGACCCATGTTTTTTGATTTTAATTTTTACTGAAATTTTGATCTAGTAGTTATAGGGTGATCAAATAGACTTGACTTGAGGACAAAAAAAAAGTCAGGATGCCTTTGCAACCTGACTCAACGGGCCACCTTTCGATGGCTTCTTGTTACTATATACAATAACCCAAACTTTCATATTAGTATGCCTTCTGATTGCAATGACGCAATGAGAGACAGGGATAACTGATTTCAGCTAAGGCCAGTATAAAGAATTACTTATGTGTAAATTATTACTGGCGTACAAACATAATGATGAAACCATCAAAAATGATTGATTGAAAATCAGCCAGTTTAAGGGACAAATATTTTCGTATGGCGAATATTATAAAGTAGATAGGTCTTAATGAAGGACTATCTGTTTTAGGGGAATAGTTGCTTCACTTATTTATTACGTATTAACAACTGCACAAATATAAGTTAGAGATTGCTATTTTTTGTACTATTTATAAGGTAATTTTAACTTTACGATTTTTTATACTATGTTAAGTTGCACTAAAAAGCCATGAATTTGAGTCTTTTTGATGGCTCAAAAGCCTATGTTTTGGAGTTTAGATTTTTCGAGTCCACTCAATCAACATACTATCTTTTAAAGTAATGTAAGTTATTTTTTGTATATTTGGCTGGGACCTTTATAATTGGTCTTGCACTTAATTACCCACTACTAAGAACTTTATTGATACTTAAAATGAATAAAATAAAGGATTTATTAGAAAAGTCTGCATTTGGCGTCTGTAGTTACCTCGGTAATAAAATGGGGGTAGCGTCCAGTCGAGTTAGAATGTACTTTATATACATCTCCTTCGGAACCTTAGGTTCTCCGCTTATCTTTTATCTCTTTATTGCTTTTTGGTTAAATGTACGAAGCTACATCAAACAGAGTCGACGTTTGATGAGTGAGTAATTCCTTCCCTCCTTACTGACCGAAATGAAACTGTACGATATTCGCCCCCATCTTTAGGGCTTGCTGGCGAACCGATTCATTGTCTTTGTGTACTTCCTGATCTTCCCATCCATCTCCTAAATCACATTCATAAGTATAAAAACAAACGAGTCTGTCTTCGTGGAAGATGCCAAATCCTTGTGGTGGTTTGTCGTCGTGCTTGTGGATTTTAGGTAATCCATTTTGAAAGGCGAATTTCTGTTTATAAATGTCATGACCAAAAGGTAGTTCTATGAATTGGGATTCAGGAAAGACCATTTTCATTGCTGCTCGAACATAAGGATCCATTCCGTAGTTGTCATCAATGTGGAGGAATCCACCAGCGATAAGGTAGTTTCGGAGGTTTTCTGCTTCTACTTCAGAGAAGACTACGTTTCCGTGGCCAGTCATATGGATGAAGGAATAGTTGAAAAGGTCGGCGCTGCCTACTTCTACGGTGGCGAAGTCGGTGTTGAAATTGGTGCCGAGTTCTTTGTTGCAAAATTCTGCTAGATTCGGGAGGGAGGTTGGGTTGGAGTACCAGTCGCCACCGCCGTTGTATTTTAGGAGGCCCATTTTTAGGGTTGGGGCTTGGGTGGTGATTAGGAAGATTGTTGTTAGGAGGGTGATGAATAATTTCATAATTTTGTCTATAAATTAATAATTGTAGTTGTATTGTTGCTTGTATTTTCTTTGTCTTGAAACAAAGAAACAAACCAGCCCGACTGCCGTCAAGGCGGGCGGGGTTCAAGGCTTTATAAACTAGCCCTAAAAAGCTGCAGCCTGCCCGCTCGCAGTCCGAGGTCGCCGTAAACGGCTCTGGACTGCTCTTCGTCCCGTCGCTTTGCCCCTTTTCTTAACGGTCAATTTTATAAGGCCGGTCTCTCCGGAAATTACATTTTTGAGTGTTGAGACTTTTCTATGGGACTCTTTAAGGCTTGCAGTAGATTGGGAATTTGTCTTTCTAAGTTCATTTATCTTGTGCATTCGCGTTAGCCGATTTTTAATTTGAATTTTGAAACACGCTAGAAGGCATTTGAGGTTGAAGTTGCGCTTGAGGTTGAGGTTGAAAAAGGGAACCCCCTGTCTATTTTATCATACCTACCGTCTACTTGCGTTCAAGCGAACCCTCATCCACCTCATCTCCTCATCCACCCTTTTCCCCCCTTCACAAATTAACCAAATTCAAAGTATGACACCCCACAATCCCTGCGGTCTCTGTCCGCAATCGACTAGGGCCTAGACTTACTCCCGTGAAGCCTGCTGCCTTTGCAGCTTCGACCTCTTTTGGATGAAAATCCCCTTCTGGTCCAATCAATAATATAACGTCATTTCCTGCTTGGTATGTTGTCTGTAGTGGTAAACGATCTTCTTCATTGCAATAAGCGATGAATTTACTGGAGGTTGTTTCTTTTTCCAGGCTTTCAAGCCATTTGCCGAAAGGCTGCAACTCGTCAAGTATGGGCAAGGTAGCTTTTAAAGACTGTTTCATGGCAGCTAACAAGATCTTATTCAGGCGATCATTTCGTATCTTTTTACGCTCTGACCGTTGACATAATATAGGAGTGATACGGTGAATTCCGATTTCCGTTGCTTTTTCCAGGAACCATTCCAGACGATTGATGTTTTTGGTCGGTGCAATAGCGATGTGGATCTTGGCAGAGTGGGGTAGTATCTCTGCTCGAGTATCTTTGATGTCGATTAAGCACCTCTTTTTATGGCTTTCTGCCAAAATCCCCTGATACCAGTTGCCTTTTCCATCCACCAGGTTGATGGCATCGCCGGGGCGCTTTCGGAGCACTTGGGCACAGTGGGCGGCTTCCTCTGCTTCGAGGATGGCTTGTGTGCCGGTGATGTGAGGGGTGTAGAAATATTGCATGGGGCGAAGATAGGGTTTTCAACTTCAAACGCTACTGCAACTGCAACTTCAATTCTCTTATTACGTGAGTGAGGTGCAGTTGGATTGCGAACTTAGTGCTTTGAGGTTGAATTTGAAGTTGTTTTTAGGATTAATCCTTATCGTTTGGCCTTCGGCGAGGTACTTTTGCAGTCGGCCAAAAGTACCCAAAACCCTCGGCCAATCAAAGGCTGTTGCACGCAGGCCGTCACCCGCTCCCACATGATTGGCCATTCCCAGCCCGCCACTTGGACGTACATGATGCGCTTAAATTAGAAATTTTTGATTTTAGGCTTCAACAGATTAAAGTTGAATTAAGGAGTATTTTTAGGATTATGACTTTTCAGTTGGTCTTAGGCAAGGTGCTTTGTAGCCAGCCAAAAGTATTCAAAACGAGACTGCAAGCGGTTGGGCGGTCCCTCAGTTAATAAAAGACTATTGTACTTAGGCCGTCATTCGCTTCCACATGATCGGCCCCTTCATTCCGCTACTATATCGTGGCTCTATAACTTGAGTGCAATTAATAGCCACAAAGTAGTTTTTGTTATTAATCTGGTCTGTCATTGAAATTGGTCGAGTAAAAGAGTATTCTAAGATTAAATTCCTTACTTTTGCCCGCTAATTACAACAAAGGAATGCCGAATGCGGTTTCTTACTTTGTTAAGTTATGAATAAGCTTTATTCCTAAGTGGTATTTGGATTGGAAAGGCCAATAATGGATGACGATCAATTAACTACAGGAAAAAGCAACTGAAAGCGGAATAATCCGTTTTCCAAAAGGAACAAAAGAAAATAAACAATGGGTTTACTTATTACGATTGGACAATTGATCTTGAGCTTGTCTATCCTTATTATACTGCATGAGTTGGGGCACTTTATCCCTGCTCGAATGTTTGGAACCAGAGTAGAGAAATTTTACTTGTTTTTTGATCCTTGGTTTGAATTATTCAAATTTAAGAAAGGCGAAACGGAGTATGGAATCGGTTGGTTGCCTTTGGGTGGCTATGTGAAGATATCCGGGATGATTGATGAAAGCATGGACCGGGAGCAAATGAAGCAACCGCCGCAGCCTTGGGAGTTCCGCTCTAAGAAAGCGTGGCAGCGATTGATCATCATGCTCGGTGGGGTTACGGTGAATTTCATTCTTGGGTTTTTCCTTTATGGAATGGTACTGTTTATCTGGGGAGAGTCTTTTATGCCGACTAAGAATATCGTAGACGGAATCTATGTGGATTCTTTGGGAATGGAGCTGGGCTTGAAAGATGGGGATAAGGTATTAAGAATAGATGATGCGCCTTTCGACAAATTCAACGACGGATTGGTGAAGCAAGCGATTATATTTAATGATGCAAAAACGATAACTGTTGATCGAAATGGCTCTGAGGTGAATTTGCCGATTGATCCGGCCTTCATAGGTGTACTGACTTCTGCGGACAACAAAGGGGAAGGGTTGTTTGGACCTCGTTATCCAGTAGTGGTAAGCGAACTGGCGGAAGATGATAAATATCCAGCTAAGAAAGCAGGTGTTTTGAAAGGCGACCAGATTATTGCAGTTAACAATAAACCTACACCTTTCTACCACAACTACGAAAAGATAGCCTTAGCCAATAAAGGCAAAAAAATAGACGTCTCGATTTTACGAAATAGAGATACCTTATCTATTCCACTAACCTTATTGGAAACGGGACAGATGGGAGTCAACGTTAAGCTTCCGGATTTTGAAAAAGAGAAATATTCTTTTTTCCCAGCAATGGTAGCGGGTACTAAAAAAGGCTGGAGTTTCTTGACGGACCAGATCACTGCTTTTGGCCATATGTTTAAAGGAAAGATCAAAGCCTCGGAGAGTCTCGGTGGTTTTGGGTCTATCGCAACGATGTTTGGAGACAACTGGGACTGGGAGCGCTTTTGGAAGATGACAGCGATCTTATCACTTATCCTTGGATTTATGAATTTGTTGCCTATTCCGGCGCTTGATGGCGGTCATGTAATGTTCTTGTTGTATGAAGTGATTAGTGGTCGTAAGCCCTCGGATCGTTTTATGGAGATTTCTACGATTGCTGGTTTTGTGATTGTGATGGGGCTGGTGTTGTATGCGAATGGGATGGATGTGGTAAGGTGGTGGAAGGGGTAGATTTTAATTGAAAATTAAAAATTAAAGAATTGAAAATTGGTGGACGTGCCAATTTGTGGAGCGGAACTGCAACAACTTGCCCTGAGCTTGCCGATGGGTTTTCATGAATGCGCTGTAGTTTGGTTCTCTCATTTTAAATGTGTAAAATAATTTACTGCTCGAAAAGCAAATGTTGTGCGCTCGTCGCATCTCAGAGCCAGCCACAGGGCAAGCTGTTGCAGTTACCAAAAAATATGAATTTCTTCGACTTTTATAACATTCCAATTACATTCCTTCCGGATGAGGGGGCTTTGCGTAAAACCTTTTATGCGAATAGTAAGAAATACCACCCTGATTTTTATACATTGGCTTCCGAAGAAGAGCAAGAGAAAGCACTGGAATTGTCAACGCTAAATAACGAAGCTTTCAAAACCTTATCGGATTTGGATCGTAGAATGAAGTACATCCTGGAGCTGAAAGGAGTAATGGGGGAGGAGGGGCAAAACAACATTCCACAAGACTTCCTTATGGAGATGATGGACATCAACGAAGGACTAATGGAGCTGGAGTTTGATTACGACGCAGGAGCACACCAGAAGGTCGTAACTGAGTTGGAAGGATTGGAAAAAGGACTGCAAGAGGCGGTTCTGCCGATACTGAAGAATTATGTAGATGGAGCCGAAGAGGAAGCTGTTTTGGAAGCCGCGAAAGGATATTATTTTAAAATGCGCTATTTGTTGCGGATTAGGAAAAATTTAGATAAATTTGCGTCGCTTTAGAGGGAAGGGTATCCTTCTAGTCTACGCTAAAGCGAAAAGTACCTTGCCCTTGTGGCGGAATTGGTAGACGCGCTGGATTCAAAATCCAGTTCCTTCGG
>CAZDTI010000516.1:0-5878 GCA_964508085.1 uncultured Saprospiraceae bacterium
TTTATCCTAACTTTCTACTAAAGAATGGGTGCGCTTATTGGGAAGGGGACACTATCTTGAAGCTAAACCTAATAATAGCGTATGGAATCAAGTTCTTGACAAAACAAGATTTTACATAGAGCGTAGAACTTGCATTTATGCAAAAGAATTAATTAGAATATTAATTGCTTATAGCGCGATAAACAAAGATGCATTTGATGAACTTGAATCAATACTAAACAAAGAGGACAAGGAAAATTGTTGGGTAAACAGAACTTTTTCTGCATTAAAGAAGCATGAACGATTTAAATTTAAGTTAATAGAGCGAAAATAAAACGGCGAAGAACAAAAGGAGTACAAGTCAATGCCTGCGAGCAGGTTCAAGAGCTTAATGTTCTTCGGCACTGCGTTGTATTCTCGCGTCGTTCACCACTACAAAAAAATAAAGCCTGAGCTCAAATATGAATATAGAGTGCAATCAAAACGTTTACAACCGACTTTCTATTAGACTCTTTAACTTTAATATATAGCAATATTTTGCATTCTATTAAAAAATAAAACTTATGTTATCATTTACGAAATTCATTTTGATCTTTTCGTTTTTATTTTCCACGATTTCTATTTTTAGTCAGACAACTTTTGAAAAGTTTTATGGTAATGACTCTACAGATGATTTCTTAACCAATATTCAATCAACAAATGATGGAGGATATATTACTGTTGGAGAGTCTCAGCGTTCAGCAAAATCTAGTGAAATTCATCTAGTGAAATTTGATGCGAACGGAGTAATTGAATTTTCAAAAAAAATAGGTACCCCTGATATCGAAACAGCTAATAGTGTTGCTGTTTTAGAAAATGGGTATGTGATCGGTGGTTCCACATTTGTTGATGGAGAGAATAAGAGAAACTGTTATTTAGTTACTGTAGATTTAGAAGGTAATTTATTAGAGGAGACTACTTTTGGAGGACAAGGAGATGATATTATTAATGCAGTGGCAAGTTTGGAAAACGGAGATATTGCGGTAGCAGCATCTTATGAAGATGTCACAGGAACGGGTGCAAATTTTCATATTAGGAGGTATAGTCTTAGTCTGAACTTATTAGCAGAGATTGATTATGATAATCAATTGGCGGATTCTCCTAGATTTATAGTTGAAGATAAAAATTCGGGAAATATTTTAGTAGGAGGAACTTCTAACGCTAGAGGTTTCATAATGAATTGCTCTCCTCTATTAGATATGGTGTTATGGACTTTAGTTGGTTCGACTACTAGTTATGCTTCTTTCAGAACAGGTCTGGACTTTAATGATGATTTCTATGCTATAGGAATTAAAAAATATTTTGGGCTAGAATCTTACATTGGTCTCGTTAATAAAACCACTGGGGAATATGAAGAGCTTATTCCGCTTCCCGAACCAAATGTAGGAGGCTATACTCCTTTGAAAATAGAGAAAAAAAATAACCACCTTTACATTTTTAATGGTCGAAGTAATACCACTCCTGGAAGACGTCTTTTAAAATATAATTTTGTAGACGATTTATTTTCAGAAGAATACACCTTACCAAGTACTTCTAAAGATATGACTGTTCACGAAGATGGAAAACTTGCAGTTGTTTCTGAAATATCTTCTGATATTTATAAAGTGGACATTGTTCAAGCGTTCAATGAAGATGTTATTGAAGATTGGTCAACTGAAGTTGGAGATTTTTCGAATTATTCTGTTCAAATTGGTGAGCAAGTGATAGAAGCGGAATTGGGTAATATATATTTAGGTGGTGAAATTAGAAGAGGTAGTAACTCCAAAACAAATATTATTATCAACAAAATCAATTCTAGTGGTACCGTAATTTGGGAATCAGAACTTAATATTGGAACAGAACATAAATTCGCTGGAATTACAAAAGCTGCTGATAATGGATGCATTGTCGCTGTTCTATACAATACGTCAGGGGGGCAATTTAATCATTTAGCTTTTCAAAAATTTAATTCTGATGGTACCCTTGATTGGTTTAAGGAAATTGATATTTCAGATCTTTTAGCGATTAAAAGTGGTACTTTAGTAAGTAATAGTAATGGTGCTTATTATTTTTCCGGGGATGTTTCTGGACCAACTTCTCCAGGAGCTGTCCTTTTTTTAAAATTAGATGAATCGTTTAATGTCGTTGAGGAAAAAGTGATTTCAATTCCTGATGGTCGATTTTACTCTAATAAGATGATTATTGATTCTAATCAGGATGTATTAATATCAGGGTATGATCATACTTTATCTGGTAGGTTGCCATCAGTATTGAAGCTAAGTGCAGATGGAGAAAATATTTGGAAAGCGACAACTGAACTTGATGCTAATCAAAACGGTTTCGATGGAATTACAGAAGGGGCAGACGGTAATTTTCTACTTACTTATGGAGGAAAATTCGTGTCAAAAATTAGTAGCGATGGTGTTGTATTAGATACATTTTTTTTAGCGTTTAATGACTTAGAAAGTGAGTTAAAAGATCTTTGTATGGCTCAAGACAGTAGTTTTTATATTTTAGATGATTTTTATAAATTTCCTGATTATATTGGAGTTATTAGTAATCCTATCGGGAGAGATTGTATTGTTGTTTACCATCTTGACAAGGATTTTACGCTATTAGATTCATATGTGTTTGGAGATGGTAGAGGAGCTAAGGCAAATCGAATTTTTGCTCATTCTGAAGGAGGAGTAATCATCTACGGCGAAGCTAGCAAAAACAACATTAAAAAGGGCTATTTAATAGGAGTGAATGCAGAAGGGGTGAGTTCAACTATTGATATAAAACCCCAAGGATATATGAAGTTATTTCCTACCGTTTCTAGTGGTAATTTTACCCTTTCTTTTAGCAGTCCTCATGTTGGAAAAATGGCCCTAAAAATATTTGATATAAGTGGTAAGATTGTGTACGATGGTGTAGACAAAAAAAACGGGTTAGAGTGGGAGAAAGAATTAAATATAACTGAAATGGTTTCAGGACTTTACTTTATTCATCTTAGCATTGGAGGTTATGGATGGACAAAACAATTGATAAAACAATAAGGTGAATGTTCAGGCTTATCCCATTGGTGGTCCAGATGAGTTTGGTTGTAGCAAGCAAAATAATACACATTGAAATCAGTTAAATATATGTAGGTTGAAACACACAAAATATTCTAAACGCTCTCTTAAAGTGATAAATAAATTTTCATGAAGTTTCCAATAGCTTTAATAACTGTAATCATTTTAATGTCAGAGTCTACCATAGGCCAAAGTAAGATAGAATTATTATCTAATCGAAATCTACTTTCAACCTTATACAAAGCCGAAATAGTGAAATCTACAGAAGAAATATTTTGTTATACGGATGCCTATCATATAAGATATTATGAAATTCTTACAGGGAAATTAAAGTATATTATCAAATACGATTGTAATGATAACTTGACACATTCAAACTACTCTTGTAATGTTATGTACAGTGGATCTGTATTCGAATACATATACAGTCATAATAATGAGCTGAAAGAAATAATTACATACAATAAATATTTAGAGATAATGGCCCATGAAGAATATGAGACAAGAGTAAAATCCTTCAATGAAACCGAAAAATTAACTAAGAATTTAAATGGTTATATTATTCAAAAAATAATTCTAGTGGATTCAAAACCATTTAAAACGTTAGTTATTGACCAAGATGGTAACCTAAGTTATATGCCAAGAAAAAGGGGAGAAAAAAGGAAAAGAAAATATAAATAACAGAAGCTAACGATTAAGCATTGTGGAATAAGTAATATGGTATTTTTAGAATACTAGTTTTGATTTTAGACGAATCTGTAAAAACGGAGCCCGCCCGACCGAAGTCTTTCGGGCAGGTTATGCCTTAGCATAATGAGTATTTTATAGATGAAGTATAAAGTCAAAAATGGCCTATAAAAAACCATAGTATTTATGCTACCATGCTTAAGCTAAAAGAAATGGCAGTCAATGGTGTTAAATGTGCAATTTGTTGATATTCAATGTTACTTTTGATCGTTAGTCAGAATGAAAACTAGAAACACCAAGAATTAAATTATTCCAAATTATGAAACTATCCAATTTGTCTGTTGTCCTTATTTTTTGTTTACTCTTTTTCGCAAACTGTAAAAAGAATGAAAATCAAAGCAACATAGATTTAAAGCCAAAAGGAATTATTGATGGGATTCTTCAATACGAAAATGAATTTGGAGAGCGTCTTTCGCGCCCATTCCCAAAAACTCAAATCACCATAGAAAAAGATGGGGTAATTCAGGTTGCAGAATCTGATTCAACAAACATTATTCGGTTCGAAAATCTAGAATGGGGAATTTATAATCTAAGTATAAATTCTCTCGAACATGGTACTTGTTCCAAACCTCAAGTAGAGATCAATGAAGAACGGCCCGCAACCGGTATAAAATTTTATTTAAAGGGAATTCCAAATTCTTCCTTTGAATCCATCCAAATTGATAGTTTTGTAAACAATCACCATGTTCATTGGTCATGTAGCTTAACACCAATTACTAATAAACCATTAGCGATTCGACTTTATTATGGAAATAGTCGAGATGTAAGTAAAGATAATTATATCCATACCAGGGGAGGAGGAGGATGGATTGTTTATGATTCAACTAGAGTAAATGGAAACTATTTTGACCCGATTGATATAAATGTTTTTCCAACTAATTCTGATTCAATATTTATTGCTGCATATATCGCAGCAGTAGGATATGAGCGATGTATTGAGACAAATATGGGTTTAGATGACTTTAGTCCAGTTGCACCAGGACCTCCAGTAATTTTAGCTATTGGCAAATAAAAAAATCGTAAAAGCTAAACGCAAGAAGCGGCACAGCGTTGTACACTCCCGTTCACTGCAAGCAAGATCAAGCAAGACTCATAGCCATTCAGAAGTTAAAACAACTAGCAGCCTAAAATAGATTTACAATTATTTTGTTTTAAAAGTAAACAAAATGATGACTTGTAAAATATTTAGATTGATCTTACTCTACTTTCTTACTCCAGTAAGTATGCAAAGTCAAAACTACTCACCAGAAAATAACATTCAATTTTATATCGATAATCAAGAAGTATTATTACCTTCAAAAAGAGTAAATTTTGCCAAGAAAATTACAAGCTTTCAAATTGAAGGAAATCTAGAATACAGGTACAAAATAGCAAAGAAAAGAATTTATCGATATTCGAAATCAGAAAATAAAGAAAGTGCAAAAGAATACATAGAGATCACTGGAAAAGACCAAGTAGTTTTTAAATTTAAGCGAAATTCGATTAAAGATGTTAATGGAGTAGATTTATATGTTTTTTCAGATAGCATAAAAAATCCGTTAAACCTTTTCGTCTCAAAAGATAGTAAGAATTGGATTAAGATTGGAACTGTAACTGAATCCAAACGATATATTAATTTATCGGGAAAAACTCCGTACAGAGAAAAGTATAGTTATCTAAAATTAGTTTCCGTTGATTCAACTAGTTCGAAATTAAAAATAAGACAAGTTGCCTCGTTGAAATCTAATGGCGATGAATTAGGAATTAGAGCGAAAATAATTGATGGAACTGTCTACACTAATAGTCAAAAGGTAAACTTACAAATAAAAGACTATAAACAATTTGATGGCGATTTGATCTCAGTCAAAATAAATGGAAAGTTAGTGACGAAAACAAAACTCCTAACAAAATGGAATAGATTTATAGAACTGCCATTAAAAAAAGGAGAAAATAAAATAGTAGTAACTGCAAAAACTGAAGGTTGGATAAAACCAAACACTATTGATTTAAAAATAGTAGATGGTATAAAAATCAACATCGGTACTTATAAAATTAGAAAGAATCGAACAAAGACTATTAAGATCATTCGTGAATAGAAA
>CAZDTI010000517.1:0-5870 GCA_964508085.1 uncultured Saprospiraceae bacterium
AGTAGCAAAAGTAGTACAACAAAAGCAGAAACCAAATAAGTTAGGGCTAAAAGATAGGTATCGTCTTTATTGACTGAAGTCCAACTCCACTCGTAATTGTATCGCTGGGCGAGCAAAGCTAACAATGACATTACTAAGAGTACACCGCTAAAAATTCCTAACCAAAAAGCTACTCGTTTCTTAAATATATAGATAGGTCGAAATACTTTCTTCCAGCGGATTTTCCATTTCTTAGCTCCTTTAATTGGTCGGGATTCGACTACTATTTGTTGGAGGGCTTCTTGGGAAATAGAAATTGTGGTGTTTGGTAGAAAGTCTTTTGGATTATGAGATACTAAGACAAAAAGAACATTCAACAAGAGTTTCATCATTTTGGATTTAATAATACCAAAACAGAACTCAAAAGGAGTTGATTAATTGCAGTTTGATCCTTTTTTAATATCACACTATCTCCTGCTTGTCATTTATTGTTTAAATACACTTCAAGGCCAAGTCTAAAAACAACATCCTGATAGGAGGAATAAATATTGGTAAACCGAGGCATTACTTCTCCCCACTTCCCACCGAGGTAAAAGTCCAAAGCTATATTTTCAGTGATCCATCTGTTTGATCCTAAACCAAAAGTGAGGGATCGTTCTGTTGGGTTGAAGCCTTTGTCATAATTGTCTTTATTCAAATAACGAAAGTAGAACACAAGTCCGACCTCTCCATAGAATACACGTTTGGACGTTGGTTTGAAATAATATCGACCAAAAGGTTCCAAGCCAAAATACCACTCTTCCAAGTCTAAAGTATTCAAATAAAATAATCTGCTTCCGACTAACCAATGCTTACTTAACATTAATCCTACATATGGCGTAAATCTATTCGCTCCTATGTCATTTCTGAATCGGCTGATGTTTCTTTTTCCTAAGGATATATTTCCACCTAAGAGCCATTGCCCCTTTTCCAGTTGAATAGCAATAGCACTCGTATCTTTTTCAGCTTTTGCATTAAAATAGAATTTAAGGCCTAATCTTAATTCTACATCTCCATTTTGCATAGAACTAACTGAACGAAAAATAGTTTTTTTATAAAACGGATAATGGATGGAAAAATCTAATGCCGTATTTTGACTTAGAAAATATAGGTAGCCTCCAAAGGGGCCAAAAGATATATCTTCTCTTTTGTTGGTGTTCCCATTAATTAAAAAACGTCGTTCAGTCAAAGCATATTCTAAGCCAGCGTAGCCTTCCAACCCGGGTCTTTTCAAATAGGCATAACGCAAATTGAGTTGATGTCCTACTGTAGAGTATTTGTTTTCCAGTGAAATATTGATTTGTCCCGATATCATCCAACGAGGATGGAAAACGTAGCCCAACTCAGGAGCAAGCATCATAAAGTTGCCACTTTCTCCATCGATGGTATATTGTGCGAATTCAAACTGACCTCCGGCCGACCACATACCTTTGTTGGTTTGACCGAATAGGCTGTTGACCAAAATTAGTAGAAGAAGTATCAGATTAAATTTTATTTGGGTCAATTTCATTTTTCAGTTTATTGCGTTCTTTTCGCGATGTAAAGCCTATAAAAAGGTTTCCATGCCGAATTTGAAGTATCCTTTGTTATACGATGACTTAACAGAAAGGGGGGATTCCCTTGCATCTTTTAACAATTTTACGCCGAGGGAAAAATTAAGTATAACATTAGGATTTAGCCAATATCCTATCCCAAAACTAGTACCTAGTCCGATATGAAATAATTCATAGTCTTTTGTTGTTTTAGGGTTCTCCGCTTTGTCCATTATCAAAGTCCATAGTTCTGAATATATTGATAATCTTGCGTAGGTTTCAGTCATGTAGATCCGTAAAAAGGGACTCGCGCCAAAATAAATTAAATCAATTGGGTTACTAGATGTAGAGACATGGATTCCGGAACCTATCATCCATTTCTCAGAAACCATGATGCCGAAAACTGGATTTAAAATGTTCAATAATGGAATACCTTCTTCGTCTAGTGCATTTAGCGCCCCCAATTCCAAAGTACCACCAATCATCCATCTATTTTGGTAGAGACGATAGCTATTGGGAGATACACTTTCCTTTCTTTGAGGCTGTAAGTAGTACCGTATTTTTAATGTTGTATTTAAATCACCAATAAAAACTTCAAGGTTTTTATACCAGTCCTTCTTCGTCTGTGGCTGGGCATAAAGCCAACGATAATTCAGGTCCCATGCTAATGCAGTATTTTTGTTTAGAAAGAACTGATAACCTAAATTTGCAGTTAAAAACAGTGTCCAGTCACGAGGCCGTAATTCTTTTATAAAAGACCTGTCTAAACGATAAACCTGAACTCCTGGACCTATTCCGATGTATGCTTCTATTTTTTCTTTACGCAAATAAGACTTTCGAAAAAGGCTTGAAAATTTCATTTCTGTAGTATAGGTAGCTCTTTGCATGGTGAGGTCATACAGAAAAGACAAACCTTTTACATTATGAAAGCCTTGACTAAATTCAAACAGAAAAGCATTGCGCACTTCATCATCTTGATTAATCAAACTATAGTTGATGTTTGCTTGATAGGACCGATTCGGATGAAAAGATTGGCCAAAAGATTCTAAGGAAACAAATAACACTATTATTACAAATAACGGAGAGAGGTTTTTCATCTTTTTTGTTTTTGAATTTAATAAAAAATTCTTCCTTAAGAGATTCAAAAGTATTGCTCTAATCCTATTCGAATTTTCAAAAGTCGATCTCCACTCTTATAGTCAATATTTGACTTCGACTCTTCACTATAGTACTGATATAATTTGAATCCTGTAAAAAGGTCAAGACGTAAATTCTTTGTTATTTTCTTACTCCAGCCTGGGCCTAGGTGGAAATCTAAAAATTTATGCTGGATCCGTTGATCGGTATCCACTGATTGCTCTTCCTCAAAGCTAAATACATTTACGAATAATTGTCCTTCAACATAGAGTTTGCTTTTTGCCAGATCTAAAAAGTAATACCGACCAAATGGACGAACACCAATCCGAGCGACATGACGAAGTCTTACGTAAGAAATTTCACTACCCATCCCTATCATTACCCGTTTGCCAAGGATATATCCAAAATTAATCGCTATATCAGAGTTCCTTCTGAAACCTGTTAAATCCATTTCTAAATCTTCAGCTATTTTCAAAGAAAAACCCAACATTATTCTTTTAGAAAAACCAGTATCTCTCCTAATAATCTTTGACTTGACCGTGGGGTCAAAGAAAAACTGAAGCTTCAGTTGTCCTTCTAAATTAGTAGAAGAATTGGGTTCTAAACTAAAAGGATCAAAAAAGTTTTTACGCTTAATTATTGGCAACTCGATATAAGCTCCAATAGCTACATTTTCATTTAAAAAATAGGAACTACCAAATAGAACACCAACTCTTGTGATCCTAAAATGATCTCGAAAATCAATAATTTGTCCTTCGACTGATCTTTTATTTTTAAACGATTCTACTGATCGGCTATAACTAAGTCCTCCATAAACCTCCACTGGCATCATCCGTAGAAAAGAATAACGTAGACTATAACGCTGCCGAAAAAGACGCCTATCATCAAAGGTTTCTACTCTAAAATTAGCCATTCCCAAAAAACGATTAATAAACACATAGCCCAATTCTGCCTCCATTAAGCCATAAGGATGCGCTGCCTCTTTGACAAAAACCCCGTTGCCATTTCCACTCGCATTTAGTGTAAAGCGCCCAGCCTTAGTCTGCGCACAACAGTAATCTTGCAACGAAGAAAAAAAGAAAAAAAGAAGTCCGATTGTTTTAATATTTAAATTCATAGCTTTTGGATTGCAGTGAAATTAATTGATCAACTCCACTTTTTTAGTATTAGGTCTTCAACTTTGTCCGTATAAAACTCAACATCATATCATAGCCATTGTCAAAATTTTTATTGTTGTTAATAACGACATCCGCTTTCTCTCTATGTGGTAGAATATATTTTTCAAAAGAAGGTAAAACGTGGTTTTCATATCTATATAACACATCATCCAAGGGATAATTGCGTTCTACCTGATCTCTTTTGATTCGACGGATCACCTTCAAATTTTCTTTAGCGTGAAAGAAAACTTTCAGGTCACAAATTTTTCTGATCTTTTTATAATGAAAAACAAACAACCCTTCTACAATAATAATCGGAGCCGGCTGGAAAGTCATCATGCTGGAAATCGCTTCCTCATTATTAAAAGTATATTTGGGTCTGCTCACCACCTTACCAGAAGCCAGCAATTTAATATCCCGTTCAAAACTTTCTTTGTCTATGGACTTCGGTAAATCGTAATTAATGATGCCTTCTTTATCTACCTTTTGCTTGTCTTGTGGTAAATAATAATCATCTTGTGAAATGATACATAGTTCCTTTTCTGAAAAGGCCTTTCTAATCTTGTGAATGAAGGTAGTCTTGCCCGAGCCGCTACCTCCCGTAATGCCGATAATGTATGGAGATTTCATATGGCGGTAAAATTAACCTTTACTCGCTAAGTTACAAATCTTTTTTTTTGCTTACATTTGGAAATCAAGGCTTTAAGGATCAAAAAATTCCTTATAGCTGGATTAAAGAGATTAAACAAACAGAAAACGAACAAGACAACATGGGAATCTTTACAGACATCATTAGAGGTAGCTTTGGAATTGCTATTTTACTAGGTATTTGTTATTTACTAAGTGCCAGCCGAAAGGACATCAATTGGACCTTAGTTGCCAAAGGAATTGGCCTTCAAATTATCCTCGCACTGGTGCTTTTGTACGTACCATTTGTTAACTCTGCCTTTGATGCCGTTTCTTCCTTTTTTGTAGGTATATTGAATTTCTCTAACGCCGGAGCTGAGTTTCTCTTTGGTTCCATTGTCTCTAATATGGACACCTTTGGGTTCATCTTTGCCTTTCAGGTATTGCCCACCATTGTATTCTTTGCTGCTTTTAGTGCCATGCTCTATTACCTAGGTATTCTCCAAAAAATTGTATTTGTTTTTGCCTGGGTAATGAAGAAACTTTTGAATCTATCTGGTTCGGAATCATTAGCCGCTGCTGCGAATGTTTTCATTGGTCAGACTGAGGCGCCATTGGTTGTAAAACCCTACCTAGAAGGAATGACTAAGTCTGAGTTGCTTTGTCTGATGACTGGAGGGATGGCGACTATTGCCGGGGCAGTTTTTGCCGCTTATGTCAATCTCTTGGGAGATTCTTTCGCAGTTACGGAAGGGCTTTCACCGGAAGCGGCAAAAGCAGCCATTGATCTTTCCAGAAATTTATTTGCAAAGCACCTTTTGATGGCGAGTATCATTTCTGCGCCAGCAGCCATAGTTGCTTCCAAAATCATCTATCCTGAGCTTACGCCAGAAAAGGTGAACAAAGACTTTACCGTCCCAAAAGATAAAATCGGAAGTAATTTGTTAGAAGCAATTGCTATTGGAACGACGGATGGAATCAAATTGGCAGTAAATGTAGGAGCCATGTTATTGGTTTTCACGGCTCTTGTAGCTATGGTCAACTATATCCTCACTGATATGATCGGTTACTATACGCCCATCAATGGCTGGGTTTCTGGCTTAGCAGGTTGGTTGGTAGAAAATGGTTATCAAGTACCTAAAGGCGCCATGCAAGGTTTGAATTTAGAGTTTTTATTAGGGATCATCTTTGCTCCTATTTCCTGGTTGTTGGGTGTTCCGGGCTCCGATGTTTTCATTGTAGCGCAATTGTTAGGTACTAAAACGGTTTTGAATGAGTTCTTCGGCTATCTGGAATTAGCGAATTACACCCCTACCCTTTCTCCTAAGGCTATTATCATATCTACTTATGCGCTTTGTGGGTTTTCTAACTTTGCTTCTATTGGGATTCAGATTGGGGG
>CAZDTI010000518.1:0-5868 GCA_964508085.1 uncultured Saprospiraceae bacterium
TATAAAAGAAGCCACTTCAAACACTTATTTACATAAGGTTCGAAGTGGCTTCAAAATCCGCTAGATATAGTAGCTTATTTTAGCACTACTATTTTTTCAGTGTGAATGACCGCTCCAGTGGTAACATCATTTACACGTAAGAAGTAAACTCCAGGTACAGCTCCTGATATATCAATATTAGAACTGCCTTCCTTAAGGCTACTTACTATTACTTTTTGACCGCTTGCATTTAGCATTTCTACTTGCTGGTTTGCGCCTATTACATTTTCAATTGTAATAAAGTCCTTCGCAGGATTTGGATAGATATTGATTACATCAACAAGGTACTCCTTGTACCAATCATTATGCGCTCCTAAGTTAGAACGTTCACCTCCTTCTTCTACGAATCCACTACAATCAATTTCGAAAAATATAACTTCGCCAGCTGAACAGCCACCACCGTTGACTTCAAGTCCCCAAGATTCGGCAGGGTCTAAGTAGGTTTGGATCGTTCCGGTACAAGGATCGTTGTTATTCCAAGGACTACAAATCCAATCGTTACTCCAAGTGTTCGTATTGTGATATTTTACGTAAGTAATAGGACCAGTGAAGGTAGTAGTCAAGGTACCATCACAACAATATTCGAATGATACTCCTTCACAGCCTGCATCAATAGGAAAGCATGGAATTTCCTCGCAATTAGGATCGAAGACATCAAAGAATTGAAAAGAAGGATTTCCGTTGCCTAATTCAAATTGTAAATCAACTCCACAACCTGTAATAGAAACACCTACGTGTCCACCAGATAAAGCAAGGAAACCATAGGTAACCGGGCTTCCACCGTTATTGAGATCTAAAGTATAACAGTAGTCACCTTCTTCAAACATTTGATTACAACTTCCTGTTACATTTCCTCCCATAGCTACTCCTAGGAATGGGCCTGAACCCAAGTTTTCGACCGTAACTATAGCTTCACAGGTACAATCTGTAGCACTACAATCAACTGTTTCAATACATGCAGGTGGGTCACATGGTTCGTTTACATCGAAGAAAAATACGGAGTTGCCAGCATTCAAATTCCCGCTAAAAGAAATACCACAGCCTTCTAACACCAGATCAATGGAAGAGCCTCCGAGTGGTGTATAGGCAAGAATATAGTTTATTGCAGCTCCTGCATTTTGGGCATCAATCGTTACCGTATATGTGCCTTCTGCTGTAATTTCCGGACAAGCATCAAAGGTAGCTGTTGGAGCTAATTCTAAAATAAATTCACCTGTTGCGTTTGTTACTTCAAAAGTTAAATCACAAGTACAGTCTGTCGTACTACAGTCGATAACCTGCGCTTCCATTGTATTTGAAAAAAGGCTGGTCAACAGCATTAAAATAATACCATAAGGTAGTTTTGAAAATAATCTTTTCATGATTGCTAGTTTTTAGGTTTTTAAAAAAAATTATACACTAAGAGAAGCACAAGAAGGCCTGCAGTCCATCGAATACATCTCCCATAAGGCATCTGTTTGATCAACTCTGTTAGGAGAGATCAATCCTACAATAAAAATACTTTATTGTATGGGACAATTATTAATCATTCAAAGGAACAAGCCATCTACACAACAATAAACACACGTATGGACATACCATCCCATGCAAAGTAGTGAGTACACTCCAATGAATGCTCAAAAAGTCTTTTTAAAAAAATTGTTTAATCTAGCGGAAAAAAAAGGAAAGGTCTATTAACAGAAGGGGACTATTTAGTTTTAATCTCCATGTACTTCAATTGTGACCGGTTTCCAGAATGCAAATTTCATATAAAACAAATGTAGGATAAATAATTGAAGATAAAAAGCGGATTTTTTACAGAACCCAAAAAACGTATCCCCTTTTCGCATTAATTTATAGCATTATAACATAAAATGAAACGATCATACTATTTAGTCAAACTCAGAATAACAACATTTCGATGGAAAATTTCTCAAAGCACAAAACATTCATAACTAACTGAATATCTTATACTTAAGCCTAACTTAAGTAATATGATTAGTAATTTAATTTTAGCTTATACTTCTCCTTTTAAATTTATTAGAACGGAATAAATACCTATGTTTTGCCGCTAAGAAAATCGCTTATTCGGACTTTCTAAAAAAAATATTTTAACATTTTATTATTAAATAATTAATACCAAAATCCTGACAATACATATGCTATCTTTCGCGCCTCTTTATTCAGCAAAGAGGTCAAAACTCAGACAAGTTTGACTAAACAAATTCAAAACGTAAGCATTTAAAAATGTTCTCTCCAAGGTGAAAAAGTAAAAAACTGCACCTTTTTAACCTATAAAACACTAAGGCTACCGTTACCCAACATCAATCATCCTTCGCCTCCTCCCACAAGGCATCCATCTCTTCCAAGCTCATATCTGTCAACGGCCGATCTGCCTTCGCCTCGATATACTCAAACCGTTTTTTAAACTTCCGATTCACCTTCTCCAAAGCCGTCTCCGGATCGATCCCCGTGAAACGTGCATAGTTAATCATCGAAAAAAGCACATCTCCGAATTCTTCCTCTCGCCGTTCGTAAGACTCTTGTTTTATAACGGCTTCTTTGTATTCCTGTATTTCTTCCTCTACCTTCTCCCAAACCTGTTCTGCATTCTCCCATTCAAAACCAACTTGCTTCGTTTTATCTTGCATCCGATAAGCTTTCACCATGGCCGGTAGTGATTTTGGAACTCCCGACAAAACCGACTTCTTCCCTTCTTTCATTTTCAATTGTTCCCAATTTCGTTTCACCTCCTCTTCATCCTCCACTTTTACATCTCCATAAATATGTGGATGCCGATTCACCAATTTATCACAAACCGCATTCAAGGCATCCGCAATATCAAAAGCGCCTTTTTCGTCAGCAATTTTAGCATAAAAAACCATATGCAAAAGTACATCCCCCACCTCTTCTTTGATCTCGTCAAGATCTTCTTCAAGAAGGGCATCAGCCAGTTCATAAGTTTCCTCTATGGTCAGGTTTCGAAGGCTTTGAAAGGTTTGTTTCCGGTCCCAGGGACATTGTTCGCGGAGTTCATCCATAATGGTAAGGAGGCGGGAAAAGGCTTCTAATTTCTTAGTCATATTTTAAAACATTATTTTTCAAAAAATACCCGTAACTTTGCGGTGCCCAAAGATAAACTATTACTTAGAAAGACTGTTCTATTACAATAAAGGAACTAAAAAATACATCATGGAATTCTTATATGTCCTCGCCATTATCTTCGTCGTATTCGGTGCTTCATTCATTATGATCAACTTGCGCCACGTCGTAACCGGTCAGGAGTTCAGAGGAAGCTGCTCTTCTAACAATCCAATGCTAAAGACAGAGTTGGGAGAATGTTCCCTTTGCGGGAAAAAGGAAGGAGAAGCTTGTGCGATGCCGGAGGACGAAAAATAGATATTGTATTTTGCACTACTCGTATTGTAAAGTACAGTAATTTATCGTTTGCGATTGTTGGTACGTTCTAACAGAAGTTGTTTTGAGTGCTAGTTACCATTTACAAGAGGAAGTCTTCATTTTTTGGTGAGCGCAAAGTTCGCTAAGCACGCAAAGTCCTAAATACATATTAAGTTTTGCACTTTCAACATGGACTTTATTTAGTGAACATTCTCAATTGGATTCAAATGATCAAAAAAAATTGTCCGGCGACATGAGGCCGCAGAACAATTTTTTCAATACTGAATTAACCAATTCTATAAACGAATGACTTTAAAGCATGGTAACATAAATACTACGGCTTTTTATAGGCCATTTTTAACCTTATACTTCATCTGTAAAATACTCATTATGCTAAGGCATAACCAGCCCGAAAGACTTCGGTCGGTCGGGCTCCGTTTTTTCAGATTCGTCTAATGTCAAAACTAGCACTCTAAAAATTCCGAATTACTTATTCTACAATGCTTAGTCTACTGAATATCGTCTTCATAAAAGTGCCCCATCAAATCTCGCTTCGTCTCCATATACTTCTTATTCTCTTTCTGTGATGGAATAATAACCGGCACTCTGCTTACTACTTCAATTTCTGAATCTTCCAGTGCCTTTACCTTTAGTGGATTATTTGTCAATAAATGAACCTTGGAAATCCCCAAATCTTTCATCATCGCAATTGCTTCCCCATATTCTCTTGAGTCAACAGCAAATCCTAGGTGCATATTTGCATCAGCAGTATTGACTCCAGTGTCCTGAATGTTATAAGCTTTGAGTTTAGGAATCAATCCCATACCTCTTCCCTCTTGACGAAGATAGAGAACTACTCCCCCTTTCTCTGCCGCTACTTGCATCGCTGCATCCAATTGTTCTCCACAATCACAACGTTTAGAGGTAAACAAATCACCTGTAAGGCATTCAGAGTGAATACGAATATAAGTTGGCTTCGAAGGATCAAAATTCTCGTGTACCATAGCTAGATGTGGCATCGGATTGTCTTCTTCATCAGAGTAGGCCATTATTTTGAAAGTACCCCATTGGGTAGGAAGTGTCGTCTTAACCTGATTCTTCACCTCCGCTTTTTTAAAAGGTCTCATTACCATTTTACTACATTTAAAATTTTACAAAAATACAAGCCCACTTAGGAAATTCTCTACTCTCCCCTTTGAATATTAAACCGCTATTTCCGCAAAGCCACCTATAAAATGAAATTAGTAGCCATATTGTTTTTGAAATTGGTAAAAATCTCTGAATTTAGTTCAAACAAGTGTTACCTTAGCAAGGAATCTAGTCTAAAAAACACAACCTTACTAAAAACATTCTTTGGCCAATAACACAGCTTGTCAAAGAACTAAAAAAACGACTATGACTTATAGAAGAACAAACTATGGTGGCCGTGGCGGATTAAACAAAGGAACCATCATCATCGCCATCGTTCTCGCTGGTTTTGCGCTACTCCGCCATTATTCCAATAGTGAAATAAACGAATTTACAGGAGAGCGTCAGGTCGTGACCTTGAGTGTAGATCAAGAAATTGCATTAGGCTTGCAAAGTGCTCCCCAGATGGCTGCACAACACGGTGGCCTTCACCCCGACCCCGACGGCCAGGCATTGATAGACCGAGTGGGTGCAAAATTAGTTGACAATTCTTACGCACGTCAGACCGGTTATCAATGGGACTTCCACCTCCTTGCTGACCCCAATACGGTCAACGCCTTTGCGCTACCGGGCGGACAATGTTTTATTACCGCGGCTTTAGCCAGTCAGTTAGAAAATGAAGATCAACTTGCGGGAGTGCTCGGCCATGAGATCGGCCATGTCGTTGCGCGTCATAGTGCAGAGCGAATTGCCAAGCAACAATTGACCAAGGACCTTACGGGGGCCGCCGTTATCGCGACCGGTGATTACAATACCGCACAAGCTGCCGCTATGATTAGCAATTTAGTTTCTATGAAATTTGGTCGCGACCAAGAGTTACAGTCAGATGACCTTGGTGTGCGCTTCATGATAGAAGCGGGCTATGACCCTAGAGAAATGGTTGGAGTAATGAAAATACTAAAGGCCGCCGGTGGTGGGGATGGAAAACGTCAACCTGAGTTTTTTAGTACGCATCCTGACCCAGAAAATAGACAGGAGAAAATATTGGAGAGTATTGAGAAGTATCGACAGATGGGAATTGGACAGTAATTCCTCGACTCGCTGTGCTCGCTCGGAATGACAAGGATTCGACTCGCGGGGATCGCTCGGAATGACAAGGATTCGACTCGGTAGGCTTGCTTGGAATGACAAGGATTCGACTCCCGGGGATCGTTCGGAAGGATAAAGATTCGACTCGAGGAGATCGTTCGGAAGGATAAGGATTCGACTCGCTGGGATCGCTCGGAAGGACAAGAATTCGGCTCGCTGGGATCGCATTCGGCA
>CAZDTI010000519.1:0-5813 GCA_964508085.1 uncultured Saprospiraceae bacterium
AAGTACTAATTTTATTTTTGATCTTCGTTTTTACGGCATTCGTTTACAGCTTCGTTTCTACAACAAAGCTGAAAACGAATACACTATATTATTTTCCTGAATGCAGAGAAGCGTTACTTCAATCTTCGACTTTCTACCTATTGGCAGACAGGCAGTCTTCAATAATAATGCTACTGCTCTTTTGATCTCGAACTGAACTTGAAAACTCTAAAATCTCCAGGCGACTTTCTAATTGAGAAAATACCTGCTGATACGCTTCCAACTGATCTTTTTGTTGTTGAATCATCAACTCCTGCTCCTTCACCTGCTCATGTAATTCCTGAATTGCTTTAACCATCGGCACAGTAAATTCTGCATAACGCAATCCGTAAGTGTCTTGTTGGTTTTTTGGAGCATCTACGCCACTGAAGTCATAGCCGATTTCTTGGGCAACCGCTTCTACCTCCTGGGCAATAAAACCGGAATAGCGGATCTGTTCTTTTTCATCGATGGCTTTTGACAAGGCTTCCAAATCAAACCCATTATTCCTATGCATTTTTTTGACATCATAGTGATAGGTGACCGGACGAAGTTTGTTGATGAAATTCAGGCCAACTACGTTTTCTTGTATAGCTGTTTTGAGGCGACCGTCAGAGGTAGCGGTCCAGTTGACAGAGCCACCGATGGTACTGGAAGCTGCATTGCCTACAACAATAGTATTGCTGCTATTGACAGCAGCTTGATACCCGATGGCTACAGTGTTGTTTAAATTGTTTAAGCTAAGTTTGGCAGCAGATCCGATTACCGTATTTTGATTGTTGCCATTATTTAGCCCACTTCCTACAAAATTCGCATTCCAACCAATAAAGACATTGTCAGAGCCTGCCATATTTTCTTCTCCCGCCATAGCTCCCAGGTAAGTATTTCGGTTGGCATTGGTAGTACTATTGGACTGGTTATTTCTGGCACCGGCACCATAGCCAACAAAGGTATTTCCATTTGCGTGTTCGTTATTACCCCCTGTGGCAAATCCCAGAAATGTATTAGCCAAACCGTTACCATTATCTGATCCAGCTCCGGAGCCTAGAAATGTGTTACCACTTCCAAGATTATCAGTACCCACACCACCACCAGGTAAACTGATATAATAATCCCCCCCTAAACTAGTTTCAATCAATTGTGCTACAGAAAAACTACCATATCCACCTATAAAAGTATTCCCACTTCCACTACTATTCTCGCGACCAGCATTAAGTCCAATAAAACAATTTCCTGCACCAGTAGTATTCTTGTATCCGCTATCCTCGCCGATAAAAATATTCCACTTACCCGTTGTATTATTTCTACCTGTTTCTTCTCCTATGAAGGTATTATCATATCCGGAAGTATTATTGAACCCTGCTTCATTACCAATGAAAGTATTATCCGCTCCTGTATTGCGATAACCGGCACGAGTCCCAATGATCACATTGTCGACCCCAGAGTTACCGAGGTAATTGGCATGGGATCCTATAATGGTATTATCTGAATCATTATCCTGGTTAAAGCCGGCACTTTTCCCGATGAGGGTACAATGTTGACCAGTTGTCATTGTAAAACCAGTAGAGTCCCCGATAAAGGTATTATAATCACCTGTTGTAAGATTCACTCCGGCCTGATTGCCATAGGTGGTATTTCCATTCTGTGCCCATGAGATAATAGAAAGGAAGACAAGGATAAGGATTACATTTATTTTTTTCATAATGAGGTGTTTTTGATTGCTTTGGTTGCTATGATTAATGTGGTTACTATAATACTTACTTTTTTCGCACACATCGACAATTGTGTCCAACAGTATCCGTTTTCAAATCTGGGTCAGGTCCTCCGTAGTCGAGTCGTTGCGTGTATGCAATGTTAGAATTTTGTTCGGTATTACTCCAGTATTTTGTTCCGGTGATTTGAGAAAGGCCTGTGATCAAGTAAGATTGTTTGTGCATGGCATCCAATTCGAGTCGGGTGGGCAAGTACCAATCAGAAAAACTGAATGCGGTAAGGTTAGAACAGGTGGTTTGAGCTGTTGCCCAGTCAATGTTAGCAGCATTGTCTGTAGGATGAACATAGAGGTAATTGCCGTGATATCGAATGGGAATCATTGATGCAGTATCAGGAACCGGAAGTCCAATGTTGGGGTCAGTCCAGGTACTCAGACCATTAGCATCAGAGACTAGTACTTTGCCCAAAGATTGATTACCATCTACTATTTTTACCTCTCCTACAATGTGTAATTTGGCATCAGGTGTACTAGTTCCGATGGCTACTTTTCCATCTTGCTCCACCACAAATTTGTCATTCCCAACTGATACTTTTCCTCCTGAATGAAGGACCAATCTATTATCCGATTGTGCGGTTTCTGAAAATCCTAAATCCTTTCCGCCAGTCCCTTGCAGTCGCATATGCCAGCCTGAATTATCAGCGTTTTTAAACCTCAAAACAGCTTGGTCTATAGAAGAATTGAGGGTCAAAGGGAATCCTGGAGTGCCTGTAATTTCGGTGTTGCCATTGTCCGTTATTTTAATGCCCTCATTATCTCCATCATTGGAAATCCATTGTCCGTTTAACTGAATGTTTTGATTGGCGATGTGATTGCCAAGGTCATCTCCTTTTAATTCCTCCCAGGCATTATTTTTATAAAACCAAAAACTATTGGTGGTATTATCGAATACGAGCAAGCCATTGGCGGGTGAACTGATGTTGGTTCTATCGGTCGTACTCATACGTGGGATGAGTAAGCCTTTGTCGGTTGATTTTACATCGAGCATAGCGCTGGCATCTGGGTCGGTGTTGTCATTGTTGATACCCACTTGGGCATTTATAATTGAAAATGAAAAATTGAAAATGAGTAGTGCTGTAATAAATCTTATCTGGTTCATTTTATTTAATTTTTTTGACGGTAAAGTCTATTAGAGGATGATTTTTATTTGATGGAATTTGATGCGGTGGCACCGGTTTTAGCAGTTGTAGTTTTTATCAAATTTTCCAAATGGGCAAAACGTTGTTCGAGCAAATGGTTCTGGGTTTTGAGCTGCTCGATTTCCGTTTGTTGTTCTTGTACCGCATTGACCAATACGGAGGTGAGTAGTCCATAAGCTACCCCTTTATCTCCTTCGGGGCCGCTAACAATCTCGGGGATGATTTGCTCTATCTCTTGTGCGATGAAGCCTATACTGGCAGAGCTATCCGTCTTATAGGTGTAGGATGCGGGTTGGAGTTGCATCACTTCTGCTAGTCCATAGTCTAGGTCTTGTATATTGTCTTTCTTAGCTCTATCAGACGCATTGGTCCATACGCCGCCAGCCGTGACGTGGGCTCCGCTGGCCATCTCTAGGGGATGGTTAGGTGTGGCTGTGCCGATACCGACATTACCACCTTGTAGTAATACTAGTCTGTTATCTGCAGCTCCGGTCTCAGAAAAACCTAAATCCTTTCCACCAGTTCCTTGTAGTCGGAGGTGCCAGCCTGAGTCGTCCGGATTTTTGAATCTCACTAGACTGTTGTCTGCAGCCGTATGGATAGTGAGGGGAAAACCTGAAGTGCTTTTGATCTCTGTGCTACCTGTGTTATTAATTTTAAGTCCTTCATCATCTCCATCGTTGGACAGCCAATGAGCATTGAGTTTTATATTTTCTGTAGCAGTATGATTGCCCATCTGGTCTGTCACCATTTCAGACCAGGCACCATTGTAATAATACCAAAAGCTATTAGTAGTAAGATCGTATACCATCAAGCCAGTGGCTGGGTTGTTGATGGCGTAACGTTCTGCAGCGGCCATCCGTGGAATGAGCAGGCCTTTTTCTTTACTGCTGATATCCATCATAGCACTGGCATGAGGGCTCGTATTGACTCCCACTCTTCCATTGAACCTTAATAAGTCATTGTCAAATTCTCCATAAATGAGTGGTGTAGTAGAAGCAGAGTTTTCAATAATAAGTCTATTGCTAACATTCCCTTCTTTACCTGCTTGGTAACCTATGAAGACATTGTGACTTCCAATATTATTAAATCGACCTGCCTCAGTGCCAAAAAAGCAATTCCCAGTTCCATTATGGTTTGCCTGCCCTGCCAAATAGCCAAAAAAGGAGTTCCTATCGCCAATCAAATGACTAGATCCTGCCCCACTTCCATAAAAAGAGTTAAAGTTGTTTTCTTTATTGTTATTTCCTGCAGAAAATCCGAAAAAGCAGTTTTCATCACCTGTGGTATTTTCTCGTCCTGCCCCACTTCCATAAAAAGAATTATATCTTCCATTATTACTACTATAATTATCTTTAAGATTATTCTCACCTGCGTGTTCTCCAAAAAAGGAGTTGTTATCTTCCGGCTCTATCATAACAGCACCAGTTGCATTTCTACTGAGTTTTAAAAATTCATCCCCACCTATATCAAATCGGATAATATCTTCATCAGTACTTGCTTCCACCTGTATCTTGGTATCGTCATCGGTATCGGTGATATAAGAGTCAATGACATCATCTTTGATCCTTGTCCATACACCATTCTTGAAATACCAGAAACTATTTGTGGAGGTATTAAAAACTAATAAACCGTTGGCCGGATTTGAGATTGCAAAGAGTTCGGGACTTCCCATACGTGGGATGAGCAGCCCCTTGTTGGTGCTTTTAACATCCAGCATGGCGCTGGCATCGGGGTCGGTGTTGTCAGAGTTAATTCCAACTTGGGCATTTATAATTGGAAATGAAAAATTGAAAATTAATAAGGTTAGGATAAAAAGTGTCCGTTTCATTTTATTTGAATTATTTTATTTTCCACTTGTAGTAGAAGATTTAGAAAAGTATGAGTGTTTTTTAAATTGATTTTTGATTTTGTAACCATGTCTTGAATGCTTCCACGGGTAAATCCATGAGCAATCGGTCAGCATTTTCGTAGTATTTATTTTTTTGAGATTGGGTTTCGTATTGTCCTTTTAAAATGGCTTTGAGACTTTGGGTTAAAAGTTGATAAGCAATTTTCTCTTGTCTCTTGGTGTAAAAATGTAAGGCATCAATAGCGACCAATGGTTTTTTCAGATCCGTCTCTTGACGTTGGTAAAAGGATTTCCAAAAAGGATGCTCCAATGGAAAAATAGAACCCAAAATCCGCTGGGTCTCTTGCTCATAAATCCGACTTGCTTTGACCAGTAATTTTTGAGTTGCTGTATTTTTTTGTTGCTTACTTTGCTTTTGTAAGTGAAATGCAGCGATACCGTATTGCCAAACCTGCTTTATTTTTTGGATGACTTTTGGGGCTATTCCTGGAAAGCAGGGCAAGGCAAAATCAACCATAGGAAACTGTATTTCTCCTTTCATATATTTTTCAGCGGCGGTAATGATGTCCAGCTCTTTCCAAGTCAATGGAGTCTGTTTGATGGCTGATATTCTATCTTTGCTATTCATTAATATCATATCTTTTTTCGCTATGATTCAATTTTTAATTTCGATAGGACAAAGATGGGAGCAGGCAGGGGCAAAAGCCTTTTGACAATGTTTCAAAAGGTTTTGATGAGGGATTTTTTATAAAAAAATCGTTTCAAAGATGTTTCTTTCGGGAAAGGAAGGGTAGGGTTAATTAATTGACAATCAGCTATTTACGCGTCTCATTAGGAGAGATGCCAAATTCTTCTAAATAAGCAGTAGAAAAATAGCTTGGTGTAGAAAAACCAACTTCATAAGCTACCTCAGATACATTGAGGTCGGTGGTTTTTAATAATTTTTTGGCATGAAACAATCGAATAGAACGGATATAATGAGTAGGAGAAATACCTGTTAAAGCTTTTACTTTTTTATAAATCTGACTCCGAC
>CAZDTI010000520.1:0-5807 GCA_964508085.1 uncultured Saprospiraceae bacterium
CTGATAGCATGACTGTATTTGAGCTCCCTAGATAATGGAGATCGAGAATCATCTAAATTTCAAACATTCTATTCAATCTTAAAACCCATAAATAAGTCAAGTCAACCTCATTGAGTCTTTATAAAAGACCATAAAGCCAAAAAAACTCATTATTCAATTATTCAATGCTACAATAGAGAAGCTTCCATAATCGACTTTCGTGTTTGGAAGGTTGACGGTGAGAGTTTCATATCCTTCTTTGGATATTTTGGTTTTCCAAATGTAAATTTTCTTCAGCCTTTTCATTTTAGACAAACTCTCCAAACTACCATCGGATATTGGTGTATTGTAAAGGTTTAATACCTCTAAATGTGGAAGGTCATTTAATTTTTCCAGCATACTGTTAGAAACATCACTTCCGTTAAGATTCAAAAAACTTAAGTTTTTGAACGCTCCTATTTTTTCAAACACTCCCCTTTCCAACTGTGCATTGCTAATATCTAATCGCGTCAGGTTTTCAGCTATCGACGATAATGATTCCATATTGGATAAACTGAGATTAGCATTTACAAATGTTGCAGTCAGGACTTGATGTCCTGCAGAAAGTCTTGCTATACTCCAATCTTTCTTTTCTATCGCAAGTAGTTGTTCGTCAGCGATATCAGGAACGGAAATAGTTTCATAATAAGGTTTAGGTTTAGTATCTAATCCATAATCCCTCAACAAAAGCTTTTTTATCCTATCATCTGGCTTTGCTTCTGATAATGATTGCTCAAAAGATGCCCCCTCAGCTATCCACCATTCAATTAATTTTTGCTCGGTATAAGAAAGAGGCTCTCCTTTTGGAGGCATAAATTTCTTACTTGAAGGTTTCAGGGTTGTTCTTATAAAAAGCTCACTTTCCAGAGGTTCTCCCGCATGAAATGCTACTCCCGAAGTTCCTCCCTTTTTTAGTCCATCAACGGTCATCAGCAAACCTCCCTGAGTTTTGGTAGTATTGTGACAACTCACACATTTTGCTTCAAGGATTGGCATAACTAGGTGTTGGAAAAGAACAACCGAATCCGGCTGAGTAGGTAGTTCTTCAAGGTTTACTTGACTTGTCTCAACTCCAGCCAGTTTTTTAACTACATCCGGCGCATAAGCTGTCAGGTAGTCGCTACCATGCGTCAGGTTTCCACCTAAGTGCCCAGTAACTGAAACAATACCAACCAATAAAAAAACAAAAACCCTCTGAACCAGTACCGATATGTTGAAGAATTGTATTTTCAAAACCCAGCCTATAAAAGACAGGATAGCCAATGTAATCCCTAGCCATTTGTGCCATTGTAGAGTCTCCTCTTCATAACCACCAGCGCCAGCAAGCAAATAACCAATTACGGCAGATCCGATAGCTCCAAAGCAGCCCATCAAAAGTGCGATGGCTATTGCCGGATCGAGTCTATTAAACTTATTCTTAAAGACCATTGGCAAACCTTCCATGATAGCCGCCAATAAAATAAAACCAATAGGAAGGTGAACAACCAGCGGATGAAACCGCCCAAAAAACAACTCTAAATCCATAGATTATACACGCTTAAGTTTAATCGGTGGTGTTTGGTCTGCATTCCACTGACATACGTATAAATTCTTGTCTTCATCTATGCAGACATCATGTCCATGTTTGATGGGTGCCGAAGCTAGCTGATAGGAGTCCAACAACTTTTTACCATTATATTCTGGAGCTGTGGCACCAGGGTTAGATACCACTTTATCTCCTTCTAAAATAGTTACAAAACCAGTGTGCGCTTTCCAATCGAAAGCTTCGTTTTTACGTTTTGACCAGCAAACCCCAGCATAAAGATTATTGTCATCAATTACTGGTCGACAAATGGACATATTGGTCATTTCAATTTTGTGTACGTATTTCCCGTCTAAAGTGAAAAATTTGAATGTCTTTTCATTACGAGAAGTACAAACTACTAGTGGTTGTTTCTTATCTCGGTAATCAATGGCTACACCATGTGCATTTTGTAGATTATAGTTTGAGTCTTCATTATCGTGCCCACCCCAATGTCTAATATACTCTCCTGAAGCGGAGTATTGTATGACATAATCTGACCCATAGCCATCAGCTACGTAAATATCTCCATTAGGGCCTACAGCTGTCTCGGTCGGACAAAACAGTTGTCCTGGTTTATAAATGCCTATCGTTTGTGGATGACCAATATCAAATAGTACTTCTCCTGTCACCTTAGTTTTGGATACACGACCATTGTGGTGAATCCATTTCCCTTTCTTGTCTAAATACCATCCTGAGTCCGTAATAAACAAAAAATCTTCCTCTCCTTCTTTCGATAATGTGAGTCCATGACCACCCGGATAGGCAGTACCCCAATAGTCTAGCAACTTGCCAGATTTATCAAATATTAAAATATTATTCTTTGTATGATCTCCAATCATGATTAAACGGCCTTTACTATCCATAACCATCTCATGACAATTCAATATAGGCACATGGCGTTTACTCATTTGTGCCCAATTAGCATCTAACTCATAGGTATAATCGCCATGACCAAGAATAATTGGTTCCTCAGCTTTATTCGTCAGAATATTAAATGAAAATGATGGTAGACTAACACCTACGCCTGCAGCAAGGGCAGTATTTTTTATGAATTTTCTTCGATCACGCATCTTTTAATATGTTTTATGATAATATATCTTTTACAACATGTCCATGAACATCAGTTAACCTAAATCTTCGTCCTTGCGCTTTGAAGGTTAGCCGCTCATGGTCAATACCCATTAAGTGCATAAGGGTAGCATGAAAATCGTGAACGTGAACGGGATTTTCGGTGATATTGTAACTAAAATCATCGGTAGCACCGTAGGTCATACCTGGCTTCACACCTGCACCTGCCATCCACATGGTAAAGCATTTTGGGTGATGGTCTCTTCCATAGTTTGTTTTAGTCAGTTTACCTTGCGAATACACCGTACGCCCAAATTCTCCACCCCAGACTACCAAAGTATCTTCGAGTAAGCCTCTTCTTTTGAGGTCTTTTAATAATGCCGCTGTTGGCTGATCTGTTTTATCACAGTTACCTTTTACGCCCCCTGGGCAATGATTATGCTGATCCCAACCTCGATGATATAACTGTACAAATCGAACATCTTTTTCTAGCAGTTTCCTTGCCAATAGACAATTGGCTGCAAACGTGCCCGGGTTTCGACTGTTCTTACCATACATCTCAAATACTTCGTCAGGTTCATCAGAAAGGTCTGTGACTTCAGGAACAGAAGTCTGCATTTTGTAAGCCATTTCATATTGTGAAATACGCGCATTGACCTCCGGATCTCCATATGTACTATTCTGAATTTCATTCATCTGAGTCAAGTACTCCAACATAGAAGCCCTGTCTGCATTATCGTAGTTCTCTGGATTATTGAGATATAATACAGGATCTGCGCCAGATCTAAATTGAACTCCTTGGTGTTCTGTTGGTAGAAATCCATTTCCCCAAAGTCGAGAATATAATGGTTGACCACCAGAATCTTTAGACACTAATACAACGAACCCAGGCAGGTTTTCATTTGAAGAACCCAAACCATAACTCAACCAAGAACCTATAGATGGTCGACCGGCAAGCTGATGACCTGTTTGCATAAAGGTGATAGCAGGATCATGATTGATTTGCTCTGTATGCATCGATTTGATAAAACATATATCGTCAACGACTTCTGCTGTATGTGGCATAATCTCACTAACCCACGCTCTACTTTCTCCGTACTGATCAAATTTATACGCTGAAGGAGCTATTGGCAGAGATGTTTGCATCTCGCTCATGCCTGTTAATCTCTGACCCTTTCTTACTGAGTCCGGTAGCTCCATCCCAAACATATCTGATAATTTGGGTTTGTAATCGAAAGTTTCAAACTGTGACGGGCCGCCACTTTGAAATAGATATACGATCCTTTTTGCCTTAGGTGCAAAATGAGGCAGATTTGGCAGCCCACCAGATAATGGAGCAATAGATGATTGACCTAAGACCTTGTCAACTCCCATTAAAGAGCCAAGAGCCATTGCCCCTAATCCAAGAGATGTCTTTGTTAGAAATTGCCTTCGATCTATCTTCCGTTCTTCCTTTTTTAGTTCTGGATTATTCGAACGAATAATATCATGATGATGTCCCATACTTATCTTTTTGTAATACTTGCGTCAGAATTAAGAATAACACTTGCCACTATAGAATTAGCTGCAACAAGATTTGAATCTAATGATTCGTCTATTCTATACTCACCAGCTTCCAACCAACCTTTTGATCTGGAAGGGTTTTCTGCAAATTTTTGATATTCCTCTTTTTGTAACTTTAGTAAAATATCTACCTCTTCTGCTTTTGCCTCGATACCGGTCAATCGCTTATAAGCTTTTCTGATACCCGTTTCTTGATTCAACTCTTTGGTTATAGTTTCACCGATCACTTTGGAAGCTTCTACAAACGTTGGATCGTTGAGCAGAACCAGTGCTTGTAATGGAGTATTGGTTTTTTGTCGCTTTACCATGCATTCTACTCTTTCCGGTTGATCAAATGTAGATAGTGTAGGATGAGGAACCGTTCTTTTCCAAAATACATATAAGCTTCTTCTGTAAAGATCTTCTCCAGTACTCTGCTCATATTTTCCGGAATTCATTACCCAAAGACCTTCAGGCTGATATGGTTTGATACTCTCTCCTCCTACTTCATCATTGATCAATCCACTTGCCACTAATGCATTGTCTCTTACCATTTCACTTGATAATCTGACCTTCGGCCCTCGAGCTAGGTATTCGTTAAACGGATCTTTTTCCCTAAGTTCAGGTGCGGTTACAGAGCTCTGTCTATAAGTATTGGACATAACTATCATCTTTTGAAGTGATTTTATATCCCATCCACTTTCTCGAAACTCCATGGCCAACCAGTCTAACAATTCAGGATGGCTTGGAAGAGATCCCTGATTCCCAAAGTCATCGGTAGTGGCCACAATTCCTCTACCAAAATAATTTTGCCAGTACCTATTGACTGCCACACGTGCAGTTAAAGGATGCTCTTCATCAAAAAGCCATTCGGCAAGTCCCAGCCTATTCTTTGGGTATTCATCTTTCCATGGTAATATTCTTTCAGGACTATTAGGAAATACTTGTTCGCCGTGTGAATCATAATTACCTCTGTCGAGAATGAAGGATTTTCTTGGTTCGGACATCTCACGCATAACCATGATCTCCTTTACCTTTTCAGTACTATCTACCAATGCCAGTCGACTTTTTTGGAGTTTTTCAACAGCCCTTATGTAATTTTTTGAATTGTTCTTGAGATAAAAATCGCTGAGCATTGCTCTTTCACCTTTCGAAAGAGATGTTATTGATTTGCTTAAAATGCTATTAAGCTGCTTTCGGTCAGCAACCATTAATGCTTCTAAAATTGATAACTCTCGATCATAAACCTGAATATCATCGACAATAGCACCTCCAATTCCCTTTCCTCTCCACCGAGCTCCTATTTGTAAACCGGGCTCTTTCCCTTTATTGTTTGGATAGTTAAAAACTATATCCTTGTAAAGGTTATCAACCTCTGTTTTTCCAGAGACTAATTCCCCATTCATGAAAATATTGAGACCTTTTGCTTGACTAGAACCATCGTAGGTCATCAGTAAGTGCACCCATTCATTTTTAGGGACTTTCTTATCCGATAATTTTACAATGGCATTATCTGGCCAGGTATGCGCCAACATCAATTCTAATTTATCCTCTCTAATATTTAGATGGTAGCCTTTGTAGCTGTGTAATCTTGTGCCCGTGTTTTTATGGAACA
>CAZDTI010000521.1:0-5801 GCA_964508085.1 uncultured Saprospiraceae bacterium
GCGAGTTTATAGATCTTGGGTTTTTTGTTACTTTTTTTGCCAAGAAAAAAAGTAAGGCGTAAAAAATCTCACCGAAAAGTCTATTTCTACTACGTGCTCGTATTACTTATGGCATGACTCATGTTTTTTTGTTTTTCGTGCCCCTTGTTGTTAAAAATTTATAGTCTGCGAGACGCATGAAATTCTAAAATCTGTCAAGCCTTATGAGAGCATTCTTTTTTAGGAATCAATGAAGCCAACACTTATGATTGTAAAAAATCTCTTCCTCCTTTTTACACAGACAATATTTTAAGATCCTAAGTTAATCCATTCCGTAAAGAATAGTACAATCGGCGTTCCATCAACTATTTTTCACTGCAACCTCTTGCACCAAATAAAATCATCTAGTGCCTATTTAAATATAAAAAGGTAAGCATCACGTTTGAAAATAAATTTCAAGAACTTACTTCAAACGACACTTTGATCAAAAGACTTCTTTCACAAGACTTTTCTAAGTAGTACATTTGCCCATATGATAAAAGTTACAAAGTTTTGGTTTCTGAAAGATTTCAACCTCTTTAAAAAAATGGGTAGAGGAAACCTCATGGCTATGTGTGAGACCCTTGAAATGATTAATTTCAAAAAAAGGAGAAACGCTTTACTTAAGTAGAGAAGATAAAAGAGTCGTGTATTTTGTAAAATCAGGTACCCTTAAAATTGTTACTACAAAAAGTGAACATACTCGGTCTATCCTAAAAATGGGAAATATTTTTGGAGAATTATCACTACTTGGAAATCAAGACGAGCAAAGCGATGATGAAAAAGCCATTTTATTAGAAGATAGTGTTTTATGCATCATTGAGGCCAATCAGATGAAGATGATGTTGGAGAAATATAGTAGTTTGAAAAATCAACTTCTAAAATTACAAGGTCTTAAAATCAAAAGATTGCAGCGTAATCTGGAAGACCTTATCTACAAAGACAGCGAGACAAGAATAAAAGAATATGTGCTCAATTATATTCAAGAATTTGGTAAAGAAATAGATGGGGTGAAAAAAGCTAAAAATCTACTGTCGCATAAAGAAATTGCACACCTCACTAATACCTCCAGACAAACAGTGAGCAATGTAATGAGTAAACTCAGAAAAAAAGGCACCATTAACTACAACACTAAAGAGATATTTATTCCATCCAACAAAAATAATTGATTTAAAAATAAACAGTCAAAACGGACAGAACTTAGTTTACAATGCAGCAATTCTCACTTTGGATTCGAATAGCTGTAGTTGTCAATTATTTATTTTTCCAAACGTAGAAACCGTACTTCAAAAAGATCATTCTTAGATAGGAAACAGCAACTCTAGGTAAAATGAGAGCTACTGTTTGCAATGCATTCTTGGGTCAGAGCATAATAGGTTCTGGGTGAATTCATATGGTGAAGACTAATAAAGTTGGTGGAACGCAAAGTGTTACTTGCACCAATTAAAATCATGTAGTTCAGAATAATACAATCAATCAAAATCAAAGAAATCGAACTTTTTTTCATTAACCAATTAATTTAAAATTTCAACTATGACAGCAGATATTTTTATCGAATTTGGACCTCGCTCTATTTTATCACTCGTAGGAATAATAACACTTATTAGTGGGGTATGGTATGTAGATAGAACATGGGATGAAAAAGGATCAAAAGCTTATGAACGGGCCAAAGCCAAATCAAGCGACCCCGAAAAGGTTATCATACCAGACGAAGATTTAGATGCTGCATTTCCATTTCCAATCGCTTTTTTAATAGGTTGGACACTTTTTGCCATCTCCTATTTATTTCCAACCAATGGAGGGAACACCATGGAATTTGGAACCCCAAATATTGTAGCTGTAGCTTTTTCTCTCTTGTTAGGGATTGTTGCTTCTGTGCCAATGGGAGATGCCGTCAGATACCGTAAAGCAGGGAAAAAAATGAAGCTAAGTATGTTATTCCTACTGTCTTAGATAGGACTTACGGTAGCCTCTGGGTTTGCTACTGGAAATGGAAAAATTTCCTTTATTTTTTGTGGAATAGGTGCATTGTGTATCATTATGTCTATGCGGATATTATGGAAATATCGTAAGATGGGGGATAGCTGGGAAAAGGAAGGTCGCCCTAATCCTAATCCAGTTGTCTACAACCCAGGTGGACCATTGTTTGTCTTGGGCTGGTTTCTCTTTTGGGTGGGTATGGCCTCCTCCACTCAAGGGATTTTAGAGAATGGCATACCCTTCTATTTTAATTGGCGAACGGCCTTAGCTTTCATTGCAGGTTGCGGAATGGTTCCTATTGTAATGATGATAGATTATGCACATGATGAAGGAGGAAAATATGTAGGATATGGAACAGATGGTTCCTCCTTTGGACGACTTTTTGAGTCGCCAATTCCATTTGTGACTTTTTGGACTTTATTTGGTTTGACGAGTTTTCTGGCAATCGATAATACTATATTAGATCCAGATTTACGAAAATGGTTATTACTGGCCAATTGTCTTACGCAAGCAATTGTTGCAGGACATTTTATCCAAACCGCTTTATACAAAGGGAACATGGCACTCAAAAGTAAATTATCAATGGCCTTTGTTTTGCTCTTTATTTTGCTTGCTATAAATATAGTTTTGATGGTGGAATAAAACGATACTTAGCTATTGCAGGAGCAATGTTCGCGATTGCTGGACAGAAGACCGTATTTGGCGACCGAAAACGTGGTGATTATTGGATGGAAAATAAGGTGGTAACCCCTAACCCAATTGTTTATTCGGCGGGTGAACCTTTGTTTATGGTCGGCTGGATTCTACTTTCGATAGCAATGGCAATGCCGATGTCCTAATATCAGATTTTCTTAACCCATACATAATAGTCAAGTGATACTTTTACTTTCTTTATTTTCGCCTGTAGCTGAACTCCTGCCAAATATTTATATGTCTTGGTGGGTGCCTGATAATGGAAAACTAAAAGCGTACTTAAAAGCCTGGACACGTCGCGTTGTTGTAGTCTTAGTGGTGTGGTTGCCTATCCTTTATACATTAGGAACCATTACCTCTACTGCGATACAGTTAACTATAGCAGCAATGGTATTTGCTGCATTTGGACTTAGGCTTTATTTTTTTGACCGTTCCTTGCAAGATTTAACAGCCGAGGAAACCAACTTTGTGGAGCCAAGTAAAATTCCGGAAGTCCTGTATTTTATCGCTTTTTCTAGTATAGGCTGGGTGCTTTATCATACTGTTCCAAATTACCAATGGTTGGTTCCTTTAGCTATTTTATTAATTTATTTTGGTGCATTTATGATGGCAACTTTTCGACATGGATATAAAAAGAACCTTTCTTTAGATATAATGGGGAGAATTATTTTTACCATTGGATTTTTATTAAATCTTTTTAACTTGGCTAGAGCGGCATCAATTATTTAGGGGCGAGGAGTCAGGTGCGAGGTGTGAGTCTCTGCGACCGTGTGAGAACTGCCTCCTCGCTCCTACCCCCTCGGTCCTCACCAAATCAAAAAAAAAAACAACAAAATGAACGAAATAAAACTTTGCTCTTTTAAAAATTTAGAAGAAAAAAAACCGGTAGGTAAACAAGTCAACGGATTAGACTTAGTGGTTATTAGGTATGGTGAAAAGGTCTCCGTTCTATACGGACGATGCCTTCACAGAGGAGCGTTAATGGCGGATGGTCATGTCGATGGAGACAACATTATTTGTGGAGTCCATAATTGGGATTACAGAATTGATACAGGAGTAAGTGAATATAACAATGAGGAAGCATTACATAAATTTCATTCGGTTATTAAGGATGGAGCGGTGTATGTAGATGAGGATGAAATAAATGATTATCTAACAAAACACCCGCAACCATTTAATAGAGCGGAATACCTCGGTCAATATGCGGACACACATCCAGAAAGCACTGAGCCATATACAAGCTACATCAAAGAATTGGCCCAAAACGGACTGAAAAATTGGGGACATCATGGACCTTCCGCTGCCATGGGAGTAGATAGAAATACGCTTCCTAAATGGGAAAACATTCAGTTCTTACCTGCACAACTAGCTGCTCGCCCTTTGCTTGATGAAGAAGAGGTGACGACTAAAGTAGTCATTGGAAAACGAGCTAAAAAACCTTTAGAATTAGATATTCCTTTGTTTGTATCTGATATGAGTTTTGGGTCGCTTTCCAGAGAAGCAAAGATTGCATTGTCTATGGGAGCAGAGTTGTCTGGTACAGGAATTTGTAGTGGAGAGGGAGGAATGCTTCCGGAGGAACAAGCTAATAACAGTCGATACTTTTATGAGTTGGCTTCTGGGAAATTTGGTTTCTCTTGGGAAAAAGTAATGAAGGCTCAAGCCTTTCACTTCAAAGGTGGTCAAGGTGCAAAAACAGGAACGGGTGGACATCTTCCCGGAGATAAAGTTACAGAAGAGATTGCCAAAGTAAGAGGTCTTAAGCTTGGTGAAACAGCCATCTCTCCTGCTGCTTTCCCTGATTTATTTACCGCAGAGGATTTTGCTTCTTTTGCTAATGAGGTTAGAGAAAAAACTGGAGGTATCCCTATCGGATTTAAAATCGCAGCCAGTCATATTGAAGCGGATATTGATTTTGCTTTAAAAGTCGGAGTAGATTATATCATCCTAGATGGTCGAGGTGGAGGCACAGGCTCCGCTCCAACTATTCTTAGAAACAATATTAACGTACCGACCATTCCAGCATTGGCTAGAGCCAGAAAACATTTAGACAAAATTGGTGCAAAAGACATTACACTTATTATAACAGGAGGTCTTCGTGTAGCTGAAGATTTTGCCAAAGCTATGATGTTAGGAGCCGATGCAGTTGCCGTTTCCAATTCCGCTTTGCAAGCCATAGGTTGTTTGGGAATGCGGGCCTGTAATTCCAACAATTGTCCAGTCGGTATTGCAACCCAAAAAAGTCATCTAAGACAACGGCTTATTATCGAAGCATCTGCTAAACAATTAAATAATTTTTTCGTGGCAACAAATGAATTAATGAAAGTAATTTCTAGAGCATGCGGTCATGATGATTTTTCTAAATTCAATCATAATGACCTCTCTACCTTTGATTATGATATTCATAGATTAACTGGAATTAATTACGCAGGTCTGAGACATTAAAAATCATGGAACATATATTTTTCATATTTACAACAATAGCCGAGAGCATCAATGTTATTGGGGTTTCTATTTTAATTTTTGGCTTCACCAAAGAATTAATAAAATACCTCATTGAAGAATTTAAAAATGGTTTTATGTTCACTCCCATTAAAGCTATTCAAATAATTAGATGCCAATTAGGAGTCTATATTTTATTGGCACTTGATTTTTTAATTGCTTCAGATATTATTCTCAGCATTGTAGATTTATCTATGGAAGAATTGATTAAGCTATCTGCGACCATCGGTTTAAGAATAGCTATGGGTTATTTTTTGGGAAAAGAAGTCGATGAGTTGCATGCGGAAAAAGAGGGAGGATGAGAAATGGGTATAGTAACTTAAAATGTTTGGTAACTGTTCACTAAGTTAGATGCGTCGGACTTCATCTGAAGAACTTTTCAAAGCGCATTGCTGAGTAGTTGTTCTAATTTAATTTTTGCTCTTCTTGCCCCCAGCCCCTGAAGGGGAGCGTCAGCGCTCCGACCGTACCTTTCGCAGCGACCATACCGAACTGGTTAGCTTGTCCAGTTTCATTGCGATTGGTCTAATTTTTTTTGGTAATAGTGGGGCGGGCTGATGCTCCCCTCCCTCCACAAGGTCGGGACAAGCTTAGGGCCTGTCTAGCAG
>CAZDTI010000522.1:0-5796 GCA_964508085.1 uncultured Saprospiraceae bacterium
ATAGACCGAATTTACATAATTTTTTTTATTAAAACATTTTTGTCCAATTACTTAAGCTTCATTTCTTTTACGGAACGCTGTCATGCTTAATTTTTTTAAAATAGAATTGGTGTTGTGTTTATTCTTGCGATCACTGAATGCTATGCTAAAACCAACGCTCCTGTTATTCCGAGCGACCGATAGGGAGTCGAGGAATAAGAGCCTCGTCCCATTTGTATTTCGAGTGACGATAGGAGTCGAGAAATCTTACTCCATGCTCAAACAATATTCCCAGAACGCCAATAATAGTATTCAAAAATTAACAACGCTAAATCCCTACTCCCAAAAAAATCCACTACTTTAGCAGATATATAAATTAAATCAAATATTTACATACTTTTCCTTAAAAACTTATTTATGAAAAAAACAATTACACTCTTAGCTTTTATGATGGTTTCCGCATTTAGTTTTGCTCAAGACCACATTATACAAACAGTTATGGCAGACAGCTTTGATCCCGCAATGCTTACCATTTTTGTAGGACAGACAGTAGAATTTCAAAACACTGGAGGGAATCACAATATCAATGGGACGCAGGTTACTTTTCCAAGTAATCCAGAATCTTTTGGTAATGATGTAGGACCTGACTGGAATTACCAATACACCTTTAATACACCAGGTGTTTATGACTATCATTGTGATCCCCACCAAAATAATATGGTTGGTCAGATTACAGTAGTGGAAATGGGAACGACTGGATTGATCATAACTGGCGTTTTAGACCCGGAACCGAATGACGGCACAGGTAGTTCAGGTTTTGGGGCAAAATCTTTAGAGTTGTATGCCATTGAAGACATTGATGATCTTAGTATATATGGTCTTGGTGCTGCAAATAATGGAGGAGGAACAGATGGGGAAGAATTTACTTTCCCGGCAGGAACATTAGCCGCTGGGTCCTGTATTCTATTAACAGATACAGCGAGTTTGGCAAAATTCCAAACCTTTTTTGGATTTGATCCAGATTACTTGGTTCCAGGTGGAGGCGCTACAGCTATGAATGGAGACGATGCGATTGAATTATTTATGAATGGTCAGGTTGTAGATGTCTTTGGTGATATTGATGTAGATGGAAGTGGTACCAACTGGGACTACTTAGATGGATGGGCTTACCGTGTAGATGGAACAGGACCTGATGGAAATACCTTTGTAGAAGCTAATTGGACTTATAGTGGAGTGGATGCTTTGGAAAGCGATATGTTTACTATGAACTCGGAATTTGCTAGCCCGTTTCCAAATTGCAGTTATAGCACAATGGGTTCTAGTAACCTTGTTGTCAATGACGATAACGTGAATCTACCAATGAACATGGCTTCGAGCATTGATGTGCTTGCTAATGATATGACCCCTAATGGAGTTACTTCTTTAACGGTGACTAGTGTCTCTCTAAACAGCATAGCTGTGGCTAATGGCCTAACGGATATTACTTATACACCCAACATGGATTTCTGTGGTACGGATGAAGTTATCTATGAAGTCTGTGATGGAAATACCTGTGAAGAAGGGGTAGTGACTATAACTATAGATTGTCCGATTACATTTCCAGTTTATGATATCGGAACGGTGACGGCTGATGCTGATGGAGATGGACTAGGAGATTCTTTAAATGTAAACTGTACTTTGACAGGTGTCGTTTATGGCGTTGACATGATTGGAACAGATGCTTTGTCTTTCACAATTATTGATGATCAAAACGAAGGAATTAATGTGTTTAATTTTGAGTTGATTGATAATTATGTAGTGAATGAGGGAGATGAAATTACGGTGCAAGGAGAGATTATCCATTTCAATGGTTTGACGGAAATTGTTCCGGTTACTATTGTTATGAATTCATCCGGAAATATGTTGTTTGATCCGACAGCGGTGACCGCATTAGGAGAAGATACCGAATCACAATTAATTCAAATGACAGAGATGACCATAGTAGATGCTACTCAGTGGTTAGGCGATGGTTCAAGTTTTAATGTAGATATCACAGATGGAACAAACACATTTACGATGAGAATCGATGAAGATACGGATGCTGCGGCTATGCCGGCACCAACAGGTACTTTAAGCATTACAGGTATTGGTGGACAGTTTGATAACGATGAGCCGTATACAGAAGGATATCAAATATTGCCAAGATATATCGCTGACATTGTTGAAATGATAGGAGGGTATGCCGTTAATCCAGATTTAGGCGATAAAATAAACATCTATCCCAATCCTGTAAGTGAATTGTTACAAATAGATTCAGAAGTAGACTTGGATCAAGTTTGGATGACAAATATTTTGGGACAAAGGGTAGGGGAGTGGTTGAAGCCAAATCCGCAGATGACTATAGATGTAAGCGCATTTCAGTCAGGAGTTTACCTTTTGACTGTTGTGAAAGAGGAGAGTATTTGGACTTCTTCTTTTGTGAAGGAGTAATGTTAGGAAAATCAAGTTAGATAAACGGAGTCATTCCCAATTAATGCGGGATGACTCCGTTTTCCTTTTAGTGGACTATTGCAAATTGCTTAGTAAGTCTTTCCTTTTCCTCTATTAATACAGAGGCTAAATAAGTTCCTCCCGCCAAATGTCCTACGTCTATTTTTACTGTTTCTTCCGAAATTTCTGATATTTCTTTTGTGACTAGTCGTTGCCCAGTATCACTAAATATTCCGATACTCACGGATTTTCCAAGTAGGTTCTCCAGTTTGATATGTAGCTGTTCCTTTGTAGGATTTGGGAAGAGAACGATGTCCGTCAAGCCTACTGTAGTTTCAATTTCTTCCTTGGCAGATGCGTTAGTCTCCTGCGTTTCCTTCTCATCGTCACTAACTTTTTCTGCTGGAATAACAGTGCCCTTGATGGTTAAAAAAGACTGTGCAGGAGTAGTGTTAGCAGTGATGGTTACTCGTTTAGACTGTTTGTTCTTTTTGCCTTTAGAGTCAAAAACGACAACGATTTCGCCGCTTTCCCCGGGAGCAATAGGGGCATTAGGCCAAGCAGGAACGGTACAGCCGCAGCTGCCTTTTGCTTCGCTTAGGATCAGTGGTTCGTCTCCGGTATTCGTGAAGGTATAAACGTTGAGGACTTTTTCTCCTGCTTCGATTTCGCCATAGTCGTATTCCGTTTCTTCAAAGGAGATAGTGGTAGTGGGGACATCCGTTGCTAAATATGGACCGACACCATTTTGAGCGAAGGTAAGGCTTGTGAGGAGTACACAGAGGCTGAGAGCGAGTGTAAATTTTTTCATGATTATATTTTTAATTAGAAAATGGATTTGATTCTGTACCGCAAAAAACTATTGGCTTGCGTATCGATACGTATTGGTTTTTGATTTAGATTTTCATTGAAGTTCTAATTTGCGGCTCGTCTGCGTTAAGCTAACTGTTGTCTAAAAGTAGATGCAATTTTATTGGATCATGGTGCGCTTAACAATCATTAACAAATGTTTTGAAATTTGTTAACAAGAGTTTTTAGTGGCTTGGTGAAATTAAAACGTAACTGTTTAGTAAGTTGCGTAATGGGTATATAGATGCGTCGGACTTCATCTAATGGCCTCAAAGCCATCTGGTGAACTTTAAGAAGAGCGTTTCTGATGCACAGATTGTACAGATGAAATGATGAATATGGTAAAGAATTTCTTTTGCAGAGTATGAGGATTTGAGTAAACTGTATAAACAGATCGGTAGTTTGCGTCGACAGCGGGCATTGAATCAATACAGTTTTTTACTTCCCGCAACCTTGAAAGACAAAGAGCGAAAAAGTATAGAATCAACCGCTGGACAAACAGAACAGATTATTATTTAATCACTCCATTAACGTCAAATCCTGTACAAATACTTCCGTAACGCCATCAATATAAAGCACTTCAACTTTGACAGCATAAACACCTTGCCCTAATTTCTCTCCCTTATAGTAGCCATCCCAACCATAAGATGTATTATTAGGTGGAAAGTCCGTTTGTTGGTAAATCATAGCTCCCCAGCGAGTAAATATTTGTAAGCTTTCAATTTTAGCTACCTCATTTCCTCCGTAAATAGTAAAGATGTCATTAGTTAAATCAGCGTTCGGACTAAATGCATTTGGAATATAAACCCCGCGATGTTTCTCAACGCCTACCATTATTTCAGCACTAGCTGTACAGCCATTTTGGTCTATTACTACTATTGTAAATGTATTGTTATAAATGGGAGAAATCGATATTGAGAGACAAGTGTCGCAATTTGTTAATTCAGCGGGTTGCCACTGATAAGTATTATCTCCCAAGGAAACTTCTGGCTGTATGATTATACTATCTCCCAAACCTATCACCATATCAGAAGGCAAACTTATCCATAAATCTGGCGGCGGAAAAATAGTTATCGAATCTTGTTCTGTGCCACAAGCATATATCGCTTCTAAGATATAGGTGCCATAGTCCTCCACTAAGATTTCGGGGGTATTAGCACCAGTATTCCATTGATAAGTATCGAAACTAAGGTTTGATGCTAATAACAAATTTTCATCCAGACAAAAGGTCGTATCCTGTCCTAGGCTAAGTTCTAAAAAGGGTTGGTTAATGATTTCAATAGTATCGGAAAATTGTCCGCAATCGTTAGTAGCGATGACCCAGTACTGGCCTGGAGTTTCTATCGTCAGCGACGGCGTTGTTGCACCAGTATTCCACATATAACTATCATAGCCACCTGGAGCCATTAGGGTTTCAGAAAAAACAGGTTGATTACATAGCACTGTATCTGCACCCAATTCAATAGGGTCGGGTTGGAGTATTAAAATTTCAATCGTATCTCTCCAAATCCCGCAAGCATAAGTTGCCTCCACCCAATATACTCCACTTTCAGAAACAGGCAGAAAAGCCGATTCGCTACCATCTGACCAAAAATAAGTATCCATACTATCGGGAGCAATAATATGATAAGGTAAGTCTTCTGGACAGAGTTCGAGATACTCAGCGAATGACTCTGTTTCTACCGCTCGACTGTAGATGTGAATGGTATCTGAAATAATGCAATCCTCGAAACCCGCGTCAACCCAGTAGGTGCCGGGTGTTGTAACAGTGATGGAGGGACCCGTTTCACCAGTATTCCAAAGATAGTTTTCGTATATGGGTTGTGCCGTGAGTGTTTTAACGAAACTACTACTATCACAAACCGTTGTATCGGTTCCGATATTTAATTGAGCCAGATGTTGGGGAATTTTTTTTACAGTGACGTCATCTATGTAGTAATAGGACGCCAAATGTGTTTCGGGGAAGCTAATGTAAGATGTTTCTTCATCAGTAGAGAAATTGCCAATAATTATCATGTTTTCATTACCAGTAGCTTTGTAAGTCCATGCTAGTCGCATCCAATTAATGGTATCTGATAAAAAAACATTTTCTGGGGAGTGCAATTGAGGGTTACCTTCAATGAAACTGTTATCAACAAGCGGAGTAGGTAAAACAAGATTATTGGAGTCTAACATCCAAACATCTATACAGTCGCAAGCTGGAATTGATTTTTCACTCTTGCTGAGATAAAACTCCACTAAGTAAAATGAATCCGTTTCTAAGGTTTCTGATAGTGAAGTTGCCATATAATCTCTTTGATTAAAGTTAGGTATTTCATCTAAAACAAAAATATTAAAAGCCCCATAACTACTTCCGGTTCTTGCATATTGATAACCAAAGCTATTATTTGGTACCGAAACAAACCCCAAAGTATTGCATTCACTCATTAGGTCTGTAGATAGTGTTATACCCGTTACGATTTGGTTTGGGCATAAACAGAGGTGCCGTCCACTGTCCTA
>CAZDTI010000523.1:0-5786 GCA_964508085.1 uncultured Saprospiraceae bacterium
ATCCTTAGGTCTTCTAAATTTTCAAAATGTTTAATATTCATTTTGGTAGAATCTTAAAATATTTTTTGTGGGGTTAGGATAACCTATTTTATTTGCTGCTAATGGTTTGGGAATTGATGCTAGTTCTATTTTACTAAGCATCGAATGTAGTAGAATATTTTGTGTCTACAAAATATTCTACAAAACGAAATCGGTAATTTTTCCTCTGCAATCTATCATTCTTATGCGATTACCTACCTTTCTTATACTATTTAAATATAACGTGCTTTTATCTCCTAATTTACATCATGATTGTTTCCGAGCCGAAGGTAATAAAAATGAAAATTAAGATCAGCATAGCATACTTTATTCTCTTATCATTTTGTAGTTGTAATTCACAAATTACAGGAAGTAAGTTGTTAACAATAGTAGAGAAAGAAGCTCATAAATTTCTTGAAGACGAAAGATTCAACGCTGTTTCTATTGCAGTCTATTATAAAGACGAAAGTTTCATAGGGCATTATGGTGAACTGGATAAGAACCAAAATAATAAACCAACTGACAGCACACTCTACGAGATAGCATCTGTCACCAAAACAATGACTGGATATTTAATTGCATGTGCTGTTGAGGAAGGGAAACTCACGTTAAATACTCCTGTTTATGAAGTCTTAGGAAAACCTTTCAACAACTTAATTTATGAAGGAGAACCTGTCAGAATTATTCATTTAATTACACACACCAGTGGCCTTTCATTAAATGTCGGTAGCGTGAGCGAATTATATCAAATCCCAAGTCCTGATAATTACATAAAAGCTCAAAGAATACTTTCTGCTTACACAAAACAAGAATTGCTAACGGATATAAAATCGCTAAAATTAACGGAGCCTCTCGGAAAGACTTATAATTATTCAAATGTAGCGCCCAATTTGATCGCACATATATTGGAAGTACTTTACAATAAACCTTATCAACTTTTACTAAAGGAAAAATTATTTGAACCAGCCAACATGGAAAATACGTGTATCAATTTGGAAGAGGATAAACAAGTTTTATTGGCTAATGGTTACAATGATAAAAACGAATTGATGCCCAACTTTAAAAAGCCAATAAACCTATGGGGAGCCGCAGGAAGGGTTAAGTCAAATTCATCGGATATGCTGAATTACATTAAGTGGCAGCTGAATTTAACGAATCCGATAGTCAAAAGGTCTCATCAAAAATTATTCAAGGATACAGATGATATTTGGCTCGCATATTTTTGGGATGTAATTGATGACCATAACGGAATCCATATTGAACATCATGGCGGTATTTATGGGAGTCAGAATTGGTTTATGGTATACCCAGAACATCAATATGGAATTTCAATTATAACAAATTCAAGCTTTCTAGAAGCAAATCAAATTATTAAACAAAGGGCTAAGCAAATATTTGAAGATCTAAAATGATTACGACCTATAGCGAAAGCTAAAAATGGCTATAGACTTTTAAACTTAATTAACATACGCAACCCCAATCTACAAATAAACAATATTGTAGCACAAATAACTGCCGTTTGTATTTCCATCCATCAATCTCCCTTTGGAATAATCAGACTAACAACCGTTCCCTTTTTCTTCCCAAGTTTAAACTCCAAGTGTCCACCTATGGAAGCGATTCGCTCCTGCACCGTTCTTATACCCAGGCTTTTTGACGTCGTCATGGCTAATTAAGTTATAATTAATTAAAACGCAATTGAAGTTTGCCATGCATAGAACAAAAAACAGGGAAAGAAGTATAAACTAAATAATCGGCTAATTAAAGTCATCTATGCATAGTGAAATGCTATAGGGCTTAATTCGCTATTTTACCCTCTTAGCTCAAGAAACCATTAGAATAGAAAATATGAAATTTAGTTATACCATAGGCCATGTAATCAATCGTGGTGTTACAACCGAAACTGAACTTGACGACGTCAGGAGAATACGACTGATTAACATTTCTTTTCTAATTGGACTAGTTCTAATTCCTTTAATATTATTGTACAACTCGATAATAGGTAAGCCTAATGAAACCTACCCGATATTGTTTTGCTCAGTGATCGTTATTCTAGGATTTGCTTTAAATAAGCAAGTTAGTAATCAAGTGGCCTTGATCCTCCTGCTGCTAGGTGGGATTATTTGTAGTTATTGGGTAACCGCAATTAGTGAAACTCAAACTGCAGCGCCCTATTTTGATTTGCTTTTTGGAGTAAGTGCCATTTTTTTGTTTAAAAAAAAATCCCTAAAGGTATTGATAGGAATCACCGCATTTCTATCCTTTGTTCTGCTTAATGCCTACCAGCAACAATATAAGCTCTTCTCCATACAAGAATACATTCCCATTTCGATAATGCTAATTACCACCTTTGTTAGCCTTTATAGAATTAATACTGAATTCGAAAGGAACGAGTTGACGATTAAACAACAAGCTACAGATTTGTTGAATCTCCAAAAAGAGAAACACAAGGTTGATCTAGACTTTAAACAAAAAGATATTGATACCATTGTAGCCAATAATCGAATGCAACTTCACATTAGAGAAAACATTTTAGATAGATTAGGGAAGATAAAGGAGGACAAGGGCAGCCTAAAAGAGATACAATCAATTAAGAATGAGCTGATGATTCAAATAGAAACACAGCGAAAATTAAATTTTTCAGAACAAAATATTGAGGAAATTAACGCTCAATATTTTGAAAGGTTACTTCTGAAACATCCGAAACTTAGTAAAAAGGAAAGGGAATTGTGCTCCTACATAAGGCTTAATTTATCCACAAAGCAAATAGCAACTCTAACTAATTCTTCGCTAAACACTATTTATGTTACTAAGAACAGGTTAAAGGTTAAACTTAACCTGGAGACAAACGCCCAAGTAGATACTTATTTACTTAATTTTTAGATACTCCTCCCCTTTTACCTTCTCCTTTACATCGCCTTTAACTAATTGGTTATCAGTAATTAACCAACTTGTTAAGGTTTTGTAATAGTCCGTTTTCGTATTTTTTTTTGGTACGGTTTAAAGTTTGTTGGTCAATCAATATTCAAATCAAATTAATCGGTACTAATAAAACTTATTATATGAAAACCATTTTTTTAAAACTTATTAAAAAATACAGAAAAGTGAATGCTATGTTGAAGGAAAACGCTTCAGCTAAAAACCAAAAACGTCTTTTAAGAAAGAAGGATATTCTTTTTAAGAGAATTCGTAAAATGAATAGTCGTCTTGCCATTCCTTTAAGTATGTCCCTCCTATTATCTTTTTCTAATGCAGCATACGCTCAAGACAATTTGGATCTTGTAAACGATCCAAGGGTTTCGATCATTAACCCAAAAAAGGTCTATGCCATTACTGATATCAACAATGATGGTTTCAATGATTATTTTGGAATTATTGATTGGACAAGTGTTTATTGCAGGTATGGTGATGGGGAGTTAAATATTGACACGGTAGATGTCAATAATATTGCTTCTGGTGATGGATTCTATTTGATGGGAACCCCAGATTCTGAGCTAGATGATCTGGTGCATATTGATGACATTAATGGAGACGGAATTAATGATATTGCAATATTTGATTATGCGGAGGTGTATTATACCACACACAATTCTTATGTGATTTTTGGATCCAATACACCATTTCCGGATGCCATGGAACTAGAAAGTATTAGTCAAGGAGACGGTTTAATTTTACAAGCAAATCCAAATGGCAATCATTGGGGAGAAGATATTACTTCAGGAGACCTGAACGGTGATGGTGCTTCCGATTTAGTTTTGGGAACCTTTGATGTTGGTGGAGTAGAAGTATTTTATGGTAAACCCGGAGGATTTTCCGAATTAATAGTTGATTGGAGTAACATTATTAATGGTGTAGATGGTACAATGATACACGCTCAAGGACAAGGCGTTGGACTTACCGGATATCAGATTGCAGTACCAGGCGATATAAATGGTGATGATAAAGATGATTTGGTAATGGCAGCATATCATGATTATGGGTTCGATGCTGACCCAGATACCATGAGTACGGTGTTTGTGGTATATGGTGCTTCAGATTATGGAGTAGAGTTTAATATAAACCAGTTAGATGGTTCTAATGGATTCAAGTTTGATGTAGAGGCACCTGCATTGGACATTGGGTCTGCTGGGGATATTAATAGTGATAGTTTAGCTGATTTTTTTGTTTCTCCACATTCTATAGTTGCTTTACCCATGATCGAACAGAACTCCTACGTTATTTATGGTGATTGTGATTCTACTATGTTATCCTATAACCTTGATAGTCTGGTATTTTTCAGAGGTATGAAAATCCCTTTAACCTCTTTAGATGGACATAATGATGTAAGTGATAATAATGGAGATGGCTTTGGAGATTTATATTTTTATGAGGATGACAATACCTATATTTTAGATAGTGAAATAGGGATATCCCATAATTGCGAAAGCATCTCTGTTGGAATTGGGGAAGTGGAAAATGAGAAGGAGACTATTGTTCTATACCCTAACCCTGCTTCGGAAAAAATTAACCTAGCGATTAATAATTTAAGAAAACCAGCATTTAGAATTTTCAATTCTGAGGGGATTTTCATGGGGCATTACAGCTCAGAAGAAATAGACATTTCTAAGTATCCAAATGGATTATATGTAATGGTTTTTGCTAATGGGGAAAGTATACGATTTGTCAAATCAAATTAAAATATTCTATGAGCACTTCTACTTCCGCTTTTTCTATTGAAGCATCAGCCAGTTTTCAAAACTGGCTTAAAAACATAAATTCAAGCCTATGCTTTTCTACTTATGAAATAGGTAAATTGTTTATGGTTGGTACAAACTCCAATAATAAATTAAACAAAACCGAACGAACATTTAGTAGATGCATGGGCTTGGCTATTGATTCTAATAGTTTATGGATGAGTTCTCTTTTTCAGATTTGGCGATTTGAAAATACGCTTAAAGATGGGCAAACCTATCAAGGCTATGATAAAATTTTCATACCTCAAATGGCTTATACCACAGGTAAAATTGACACCCATGATATGATTATTACCAAAGCTGGTGTACCGGTATTTGTCAATACTAAATTTAATTGTTTGGCTACTGTTTCTCAAACACATAGTTTTAAACCTTTATGGAAACCCGACTTTATAAGTACTATAGTGGCTGAAGACAGGTGTCATTTAAATGGCTTAGCTGCGTTAAATGGAGTTCCAAAATATGTTACGCTAGTAGGAAAATCAGATAAAAAAAGTGGTTGGAGAGAGAGGAGATTAAATGGAGGTTTAGTTATAGATGTTCAAACCAATCAAGTGGTTTGCGAAGGTTTATCTATGCCGCATTCGCCTAGAATCCATCGTGGAAAACTTTGGTTGTTGGAAGCTGGAAGCGGTTACCTCGGTTATGTAAATAAAAACGAAAAGAAGTTTGTTCCAGTTTGTTTTTGCCCAGGTTTTCTAAGAGGACTGGACTTTATAGATAACTACGCCATAATAGGGCTTTCCAAAAGCAGGAGAGAAAGTTCGTTCAGGGATTTGCAACTAGATCAGAACCTTAAAGCGAATCAGTTAGGAGAACAATGTGGATTGAGTGTCGTCAATTTAGACACTGGTAAAATAGAACACTATTTTTACTTTAAAGGTGTTGTTAATGAGCTTTATGATGTTAAGGTGATCAAAAATGCGATTAAACCCTTACTAGTTGGTACGGTTAACGAACAAATTCAAAACATGATATCTGTTCAAGAATAAGTCTGGTAAACATTAATGCACCTAATAAGTAAGAGCAATGTTA
>CAZDTI010000524.1:0-5780 GCA_964508085.1 uncultured Saprospiraceae bacterium
GCCTTGCTGGATTCATTTCCACTTATTGCGGACCAATCTATGTTATATTCATACATGGCCTGCTGGTTGGCAGAGAAGACGCCTGGTGGGTTGGCTAGTTTCAAACTGTCAGAACCGTTGATTCGGTTAAAGCGGGTTTGTGGAATTGGAGAGACAAAGACCATTTGATTTTGAGCGGTGTATATTTCTTCATTCCAGTTGACAGTAAGCGTATATAAGCGGCCGGGAAGCGCAGGAATTTCCTGTAGACTTTCGTACAAACCGGGGTCTTCCGTGGAAGCGAGAAAGGTGAAATCATTCTGCTCATTATTAATGGTAACAGTGGCATCTGTCACCGGTACTGGAGTTCCGTTCAGGTCATTTCGAGACAGGGTTAGGCGAACGTTCTGGATTTTTTGTTCCGTCGTTAGGATGGATTCTACTACTAGTTTTCCGTTGTTTCCGACTTGATAATCCCAGTCGGTTTCTTCTACTCCGCAGTTTTGTAATAAGAGTGTTACAATAATCAAAAACAGAGTAGGAATGACTTTTTTCATTTTTATTATTTTTTTGTTCTTTTACAAACCAGCCCGATCCGGTCAGGCGGGTCCCGTGGAGCCAATGAATTCTGCCAGCGCAGCCCCTAACCCTTAAAGGGGAATGTCATAGACATTAGGGTTCGAATAAGTTTACACCTGAAAGGCGGTCGGACTTGCTAAATCTTTAAGATTTAGTAAGTCTAAAGTGCTGACTATCAATAAAATAAATTTACTAAATCTCAGAGATTTAGCAAATTATTCTCACTATTCAATATCCGTGATTCTCTTATATCCATGACATTGCCCTAAGGGGGGGAAGTCTCCCCGCCTTTGACCAGAATCACTGTTTTGTCTAATATCCAGTTTTTAACGTCAATCAACGGTATAAACCTCAACCGCTTTACGAGCTCTTCCTTTGCTCAGAGCTGCCCGCGGAGTTCGCAAAGCTTGATAATAACTTAGATTTCAAAGTTATACCGAAAACGATTTGAGGGTATGCCATACCCATATATTCATAGCACACCTAAACCTACAACTGCATCTTATAAGTCAGCGACGGAAAGAACCGCAAGAGGTAAGCCTGTGTAGCAATCAAATCCGATTCTAACAATAAATTTGCTTTTATAACTGGCGTATTATTTTCATTTAAAACTTGATTAAAATTGACCGCTACAATATTTTTATGTGCTAAAAAATTATAGATCGAAAAGGTCAAATCGTGTCGATAACGAGCTGTTGGTTTTTTATTTAAAATAAATTTAAAAGCAATATCTAAACGTCGATAATTGGGGAGCCGATCATTGTTTTTTTCATCGTAAATGGGAACAGTATTGTTGTTAAATGTATAGAATCCTGTCGGAGAAGAAAAGGCGGCACCGGTGTACGCTGTCCAGAAGGCGGAAAATAAAATTCTTCTTTTCAGGGTATAGTTTAGCATCAATGAGAAATCATGAGGGCGATCCTGAAAAGCGGGGTAGACATTGCCATTGTTTACTTCATCGGTTTGTCGCAGCGCCCTGGAATAGGTATAATTAACCCAGCCACTAAGACGGCCAATTTGCTTTTTGAGCATTAGCTCTATCCCATAGGCATTCATCTCCCCAAAGCGCAATTCACCTTCCAACAATGGATTTAATAAAGTATTGGCATGATTGACATAATCGATTTGATTACTTAGTTTTTTATAATACATTTCTCCGGTAAAACTAAGTCCTTTTCTAGGAAACTCTTTCACATAACTTAGGTTCACCTGATGCGCTCGTTGTGGTTTTATATTTGGACTGGACGGCAACCAGACTTCCAAAGCGGTAAATGGCGAACTGGAATTGGTAATCAATTGGAGGTTCTGGTGATAGATTCCGTAGCTAAATTTAACAGAGGAACTGCTATCTATTTTATAAGTCAACTTCAAACGCGGATCCAATTGTCGATAACTTTGGTAGACACCACTCTCGACTACTACAGAGTCCTGGAAGTCATAATTTTCATCAAAGGTAAAATAGGTGTTAGGACCAATATTCCTAAAAACAGAATAGCGTAATCCTATACTCAAATCCCACTTGTCTTTCCATTGTTGTGAACGATTGACGTATAAAACGTTTTGTTGTGCGTTGTCGTCTTCGATCTTTGGAAAGATGCTCCCCCACTCTTCTCCTCTCACTCCTCCCGTATTAAAAGTAAACCCATTAAATTCAATTCCGAAACGCCAGGTTCGTTCCGGACGATGGTAATACGTATAATCGGACTTCAAACTGGCTCGTCCAATTCCGGATGCCCATTGGTTCATTTCCGTTCCCATTTCGTAGCTATAATTTCCAGAATATAAAATTGTATTCATAAAAAGCTTGGCACCAAAAATATGATTCCAACGTATGGTATTGGTTATATTTTCCCAACCGATGTTATTGACTCCAGAGGAAGTCTGCCCGCGCCGTACCCGGTCATCGCCAACAAATAAGGTATAGTACAATCGATTTTTATCATTGAATTTTACGTTCCATTTAAAATTAAAATCACTGAACCCAATGTCATCTTTTGGATTTCTATCGCTATAAATCCATTTGAAATTTGAGAACCGCCCAGAGATAAAATAAGAACTTTTTTCTTTCCGAATGGGGCCTTCCAAAGACAAGCGAACCAGCAAAGGATTGAAGGCCGCACTAAATTCTGTCTTCTTCAAATTTCCATCCTTTGTACGAATATCGACCACCGACGAAAGTCGATCTCCAAGGTGAACAGGAATGTCTGATTTATAGACTTTTATACTCTTCGTAAAATCAGGAATTACTACGGAATAAAAGCCAAAAAGGTGAGAAGGGTTATAAATAGGAGCATCATCAATCATGGTTAGATTCTGGTCTTTTTCACCACCACGAACAAAGAAAAAGGCAGATCCGTCGCTATGCGCTTTGATACCGGGTAGTGTTTGCAAACCTCTGATCAATCCCGATTCGCCACCGAATTCAGGAAGGTTTTCTAAATCGGATGCACGGAGTTCCATAGCACCGCTTTGTTGATTATAAATCGAATGCCTTGCATCTTTATTCACAATAACACCTGGCAATTCTTGTACATCAGCGACTAAAGGGACATCCTGTTTTTTGTTTTTTGCTAGTGCAATTACCAATCGTTGTATTTCAAAACCAAGGTAAGAAAACAGGAGACTGTGCTCTCCGGCAGGCAACCGCAATACATAAAACCCGAAGGCATTAGTGGTCACTCCCTTTGTTGTTCCTTCTACAGAGACGGTTGCTCCGATCAGACTTTCGCCGGAGGAGGCGTCGTTAACAAAACCACTAATGGTGTAATAAGCAGAAGAGTCATAAAGCATTTCTTCCTCTAATCCAACTTCCTTTTCATGTAGTATGATTTGATTGTCCAATAAGGTGTAGCCAATGTCTAATTTTTCAGCCAATAAATCCAATGCTTCTTTTATCGTCGCTCTTCTTATTCGAAAAGAAATACGTTCTTTCCCATCTATTAAGGAAGGGGCATATGAAAAATTCAAACCACTTTGCTCCGTGAGTTCTTCCAATAAGTCCGCAACTGGAATAGAGGCGCGTTGCAAACGAATGTTTTGCGCAAAGCTGGTATTAGCGATGGTTGTAAGAATAAAAAACAGTAAGATAGAAAAGAAAAGACGAGTGTTTCGAGGATGGCCATTATTCACAAGGCGAACCCGAAAGGATAATACGTTCCCCATTAATAGTGGCTTTTAGGTTTAAGGTTTTTTCCAGAATTCGTACAATAGATCCTAAATTTTGATCTTCGTAAGTTGCGGTAAGTTTACACTTTCCCAAAGCAGCAGGCTTTAATTTTATATCCGCATGAAAGGTTCGCTCCAGATCATGGAGTACTTTCTCTAACAATGCTTCTTCATACACCAGCCGATTGGTTTTCCATGCCATATAATTTGTATCTTGATTTTGGCTTTTACTCAATTTTTCGCTTGACTTCACATAAACCCCAACCTCTCCTCTTGTCAAAACCACTTTCTTCCCTCCTGCTTTCATCTCTACTTTTCCAGAAGCAACGATCACTTGAATTTCGTCTTGGTCTTCTCGAGCATCCACGTAAAAAGAAGTTCCCAAAACCTTTACATCAATTCCTTCCGCCTTGATAATAAATGGACGATTTTCATTTCTAGCAACATCAAAAAAGGCATCACCTTGTAATTCGACCTGGCGAGTTCCGTCCTTAGCGTCTTCGTAGGAAATGGTGGAAAACTGATTGAGGTTTACCTTCGTTCCATCGTTGAATTGTTCTTCTATAATGCTATTTTCACTAGAAACTAGTAAGGGCTCATCGGCTTTATTGTTATTGTAAAAATATAGTCCTGATACAACCAATAATAATACTGCCGCGACGATTCTGAGGATGTTCGTATAGGTCTTTTTGGGTTTTAAATTTACTATTTTTCCTTTCGTAACTTCCGAATCTGATAGCTTTTTAGAGATGGCGTCCCACTCTTTTGTTACGTTTATTTTTTTTGCGGTCTCTTTTGCATTGGCTAAATTCCAAGTTCGTTGCAGCTCTAAGAACTGTTTTTTGTTTTCTGTAGCAGACAGCACCCATTGTTCCAACTGTTGCACTTCTGCATCAGTGGCGTTACCGCTGAAGTATTTGGCGGCAAGTTCGTGGTGGTGGTCTTTATTCATTAAAATTGTATCTGTTTAATTATATCTTGTCAACATGAGTGTAAATTCCGTTAGGAGTGATATTCTTCTAGCTTTGCAAAAGCAACATTTTCGGGCTCCTTAGGAGCGACATCTTTACGATTGGTACGATTAGCTCGGTTGGTGCCGCTCCTATGGAGCTCGAATCTTTGTGCACCTGCGGTGCTACAAAGATTTCACTCCTCTGAAGTTCTTGTTCATCGTACCTAACGTGAAGAGACTCAGTCCTGCCTCACTCACTCGGAATGACAGTGGGTTCCATTTATTCTATTCATACTCGGCTAACGTAGCTAAATAAAAAGTACGCTTTTCCACTTCCAATACACTTCAAACCAATCATACCCTATGTCTAAGCTTTATTGCCTCAACCAATCAATAACATCCCCAACAAAAGCAAATATAAATAATCGCCCAAATCTTTTCGTAAACTTCTGAGTGCCCGTGACATATGCGCTTCTACCGTTTTCTTTGAAATATCTAGTGCCTCCGCTATTTCTTGGTATTTTTTATCCTCATATCGGCTCATTTCAAAAACCTTTCTACATTTATCTGGCAACGCATTCAGTGCTGTCTCTATCTTGATTTTCAGGTCTTCTACAGCTAATTGATCTTCTTCAAAAGCCAGATCAACATCTTGGATATCTATATCAAGTACATGACTACGATACTTTTTCTGGTCACGAATATAATTGAGGCAACGGTTTTTTACGGCAGTAAAGAGATAAGAACGGACATTCTGATCGGTCTTAATGTTTTCTCGATTTTCCCAAAGGAGAATAAAAACCTTTTGACAAATATCCCGAGCTGTGTCCATATCAGAGACATACTGAATGGCGAAATTGCAGAGATGCGCGAAGTGGCTTTTGAATAGTTTTTCAAAAGCAGCTTTGTCCAGGTTATTATGTGCCGAGGTTGATGGCATTTTGGGTTTTGTTGATTTTGGTTGGCGCTCCCCTTGTAGTGTTATTTAACCGCAAAGGACGCTAAGAGCGCAAAGGTTTTTTCTAAGGACTTTTCTTTGACCTAATTTTTATGCGTAGGATTAATCGCGCCAAATATTTTTATTGTCCTTTTGTATTTTACAGTA
>CAZDTI010000525.1:0-2237 GCA_964508085.1 uncultured Saprospiraceae bacterium
TGTGGGAAGAACTCACAAAACTCTCCATAGAGCTGCGCCGTCAATGTCTTGTTATGGGTAAGGACCAAGGTGGGGCGGTTGAGCGCTTCGATGGTCTTGGCCATGGTGAAGGTTTTACCGGAGCCGGTGACACCGAGGAGGCATTGGGCCGGTTCGCCGGTGTTGACGCCTTCTACGAGTTGTTTGATGGCGTTGGGTTGGTCGCCGGTGGGTTCGAATGGGGATATGAGTTTGAATGACATGGCTGTAAGTTCTTGAATTGTTGTTTGAAAAACAAAAAGTTTGGAGTTTATTTTGGTGGTTTTTTGGGAATTGGAAGGGTGTGATAGATTGATCGGGGAGGCAGTTTTATCGGTTTATTGCTTGGGGATACTAGTGATTTGAAAACGAATGGGCGTCTTGCATGGTGTTTGGAAGGAGGAGTCTTTGGGGGTTTTCATTTGTGGTTGTTTTCATTTTTGCGAATGAGCATGAGTTCTTGATTAGAAAACTCCATCCATGCATAGTCGTATATGTAGCGGTATAATTTATTTTGCTTATTGGTGTAGCAGCCAGTGCAGTAGTTAAAGTGGAATCCCATTTTGTCTAATAAGATTCTAGGAACCATCAGTTTGTTTTTCTTTTCCTCTTTGAAAATGCTTTGCATGATTTTGTAATTCTGAAAAAGAAAATGATTTATGGTTTTGATGGTTTCTCCTTTTACATATTGAGATGGATGGTGGAATTTATTTTTACAAGAAGAGCTGCAGAACTTCTTATCGGATCTTCCAACGATATTTTTACCGCAAATGGGGCAAGGCTTTCTGGTCATGTTCTGTTTGTTTTACTAATTCATTGTAAGTTTCATTTAGCGGGAAACTGAATATAGGAGGCTTTTCTTTTGATGGATATCAAAGGTAAATACTAACGGCTAAGAAAACGACTATTAACTGTTAATTAACCGTTAGTAAGAACCGTTAATACGGTTAAGTTGATTAAACTATTGATTTATAGTTGTTTATGTGGTTTTAATTTTAATAAATTTGCCATTCTAAACGATTACTTATGATTATTTCTTTGAAGATTTTACCTAAATATCCCCACCGGTTACAAATTCATGTTCCGCCTAAAGCGGCTTATTGGATTGACCAATTGCAGCAAATGAAACATGTGCATCAACATGTTCCTGGGCATTATTCGATGATGTATTATCCAAACAATATGCAGCAGTTAAAGAGTACATATGGTGCAAGTTTGTCTATTGATTTTGATGAGCAGAAATATCCGCCTCGGATTTATGAAAAGACGAAGTCATCAGGTAAGACTGTGAAAGAAGTTGTTTTGCCGAAGTACGCTTGTGCTGTAGCCGCTTTGGAGCAATGGATAATATTGAAGCAGTATAGTCTGGCTACGTTGAAAAGCTATAAGCATTGTTTTACCAAATTTCTTTTTCATTTTAATGATAAGGATCCGAAGGAGATTACGAAAGCGGAGATTTCCAGGTATATTTATCAACTGATAAAGGAGAAGGGGATTTCGGAATCTGCTCAGAATCAGATGATCAATGCGATAAAATGCTATTATGAAAATGTGTTGGAGCGTCCCCGTGAGTTGTATGATATTACTCGACCAAAGAAGAAACAGGCGTTGCCTAAAGTTTTATCTGCCCAGGAAGTAAAACAAATATTGGAGGCGGTTCCCAATTTAAAGCATCGAACGATATTGATGGTGGTGTATTCGGGAGGGCTCCGACTGGGAGAGGTAGTTCAGCTTCGAGTAGAAGACATATTGCTTCAGCGTCAGCGGATATTTATCAAAGGAGGGAAGAATAAAAAGGATCGTTACACTTTGTTATCTCAACAATTTATAGCTATTTTGGAGCAATATATAAAAGCATACAAGCCCAATTATTGGCTGTTTGAAGGTCAGACGGGCGGACAATACAGTGCCAGAAGTGTCCAGAATATTTTTAGAGCTGCGACAGCGAAAGCGAATGTGGGCCATTTTGCGACCTTGCATACTTTACGGCATTCCTTTGCTACCCATCTTTTAGAGGCTGGTGTAGACATTCGATACATTCAAGAATTATTGGGTCATAGCAATATAGATACGACGGTGATTTATACGCATGTGGCTCAGAATAGGCTAAGTGGAATTGTGAGTCCGTTGGATAATCTGAATCTAAAATCTGTGTATACGTGATGGGGAGTGGCGAGTATGCGATTGTTGGCTACCATTAAATAAACAAAGATGTAATG
>CAZDTI010000525.1:2247-5762 GCA_964508085.1 uncultured Saprospiraceae bacterium
AAACCGGACCCGCAGCCACTACGTCACATGCGCCAACCGTTCTAAGCTATAAAAAAATATGTCTTATCCTGAAATAGGTTTACAGTTAACAACAAAACTCTGTAAGCCATGCGCAAAGAAAAAAAATCGTCACCGGCCAACAAACCAACGTATCAAGGATACAGTTATGGATTCAAAGTTCAAATAGTTGAACGAATAGAAAATGGACAATTCTCGTGTCGTCAAGCGGCCGAAGTGTATAAAGTTTCTAGGAATTCGGTTACCAAATGGATGAAAAAATATGGTAACTTAGATAAAAAACTACGTGGTATGTCAGGTAAATCCTTAAAACAAGAGATAGCTGAACTTAAAAGAAAACTAAAGAAAGCAGAAGCTGAACGTGATCTGTGGAAAGTGTCAGTTGAAATAATAGAAGATGAATTAGGAATAGATGTTAAAAAAAAATACTTGTCGGACGCAGACAAGAGATTTTTGAAAAGACACAATTTAGAGTAAATAAAACGCTACTGGCGGCTCAATTAGGAGTTTCTCGTCAAGGTCTTTACAAGCAAATAAAGTCTTCAGAAGAGTCTGATAAACTATGCAAATTCATAGTTAATAAGGTGTATGAATTGAGATCGGAAATGCCAAGAATTGGTGGAAGGAAAATACTTCATATGCTTCAGCCAGAATTTGAAGAATTAGGAATAAATTGCGGAAGAGATAAGCTGTTTAATATATTGAGACAAGAGTGTTTACTTGTACCAAAAAAGAAAAGATCACAGGTAACCACACGTAGATACAAGAGATTTAGAGAACATCCGAATCGAATAAAAGATCTGAAACTAACTAGACCAGAGCAGTTATTTGTATCGGATATTACTTACATCGGGGCAAGAAAAAATCATCTATATCTGAGTTTAGTTACAGATGCTTATTCAAAGAAAATAATGGGCTATCATATCTCAGAAGATCTTAAAACGACGAGTGTAATGAAAGCTCTAAAAATGGCGTTACAAAATAGGGTCTACCCTACTAAAAAATTGATTCACCATTCGGATAGAGGCTTTCAATATTGTTCGCCGATATACACTGGTTTGCTAAGAGATAAAAAAATAGGAATCAGCATGACAACAAAATACGATCCTTATGAAAACGCAATTGCTGAACGAGTGAATGGAATATTAAAAGATGAGTTCTACATAGACGATAGACGACTAGATAAAAAAGAAACAATTAGATTGATACATAAATCAATAAAAACTTATAACGAACGTAGACCCCATATGAGCATCCATTATTTAAATCCTAATGAAGCTCATAAAAAAGGTGGATACGAATTAATAACTTGGAAAAAGAAATAAATTAAATAATTTTTTAATCTGATAACTGTCAACTTTTTTCAGGACGATACATGCCTTGGCATACTGATAGGATGTTACACTTCAAAAACATTTCCTAATCATCTTGAACTGGTCGTTGTTTTGTTTTTCATTCTACTGATAATTAGACTTGGAGTGGATTGGTTCGCAATTACAGATGAGGAAAAGTGGTATGCAGAATTTGTCCAAACAAGAATGAATAAAATGCAAAGAGATGAAAACTTGCAAAAAATAATTCACGAAAAGATAGAAACTGCATTGAAAAATGGGGACATTAATGAGTACCAAAACTTCAAAAAATTAAAAAAAGAATTATAGTTATGGCAGAATTAATATTATCTGAAATTGCTGGTTTAAAGTTGGATAATTTAAAACATGAGGATAAGTTATCAATTAAAAATCTAATTGGAGAAAAAGCTATAAGCCTATTAAATCAATCCAAAGAAAAAAAAGAATTAAATAACTTTCAATATTTAGAGTTGGATGGGGGGATAAAAATAGTGTACAAACCTTATTTGAAAAATTTAATTATAACTGATATTGAAACTCCTGAAAATTATTTTGGATTAGAGGAAAGTAAAAAAATAGTTGACCTCTATGAAGAAATCAAACATTCCCAAAAGTCTAAGAATTCAACAGAAAATAATTATTTTGGATTTAAAAGTTTGAAATACTTATTACCTGCAAAATATAGGGAAGAAATCTTGGGAGATTTGTTTGAATTAAATTATGAATTAGAAAAAGAAGGGCATTCTCGTTTATGGATTCGATTTATCTTGTTCTTTAATGTGATATTTATACTTTTTGCATCATTCAGAATTAAAATATCAGATATGTTTGAAGGTAAACGAGAAATTGGAAAATAGATTGAAAACTGCCTGCAACAAAGGCTAAAATGTTCATAGCGGCTATGCGCCGCTACGCCATTTAGCCAGAACGTTAGGTGCTAGAAGACAAAAATTCTCAAATTGAAAATAGTTTATTGAAAATAAAATTACTTTTATTAAGACTAAAATAGATTAAATCTTCTCACAACTATGACATCGGATATTCTAGAAAGTGTTTTACTCCCACCTTATATGGCAGATTTTTTGAGCAAATGGAATAACTATTACACAATAATTCTCATCGTAGTTATAATTGTATTATATTTAATTTCTAAATATTCAAAAAGTAAAACTATTCGAAATAGAGTTTCTTTAAACATTTTTTTATTTTTCCTAGTTTTAATAACAATCTACATTTCTATTAATTTACATTTAGAGTGGTGGCCCAATTCGACAGATGAGAACCTCTTATCAAAACTTAAGAATTTCATGGCCTTGACTATCTTAATATTTACAGCTTCAGGAGGTGTATCGATAATTAGTTTCTTTATATATTTAACAGATGAAAATGCATATCATCTTAATCAAAAATTAATAGATCGAAACAAACAAATAGCAATTCGTCAAAATAATAAGGAAGTAGGTTCATCCAAAAAGAAGATTGAATTAATCAATAATATAATATCTGCAATAGGTTCTAAGTACAAGCTATATATTATAAATAAAAAAACACTAGAGAATGACGTATTTATTTCTTCGTTCTTGAAAGAAGAAAATTCTCCTGTTATATTTAAAATCCAAAATACTAATTATTACTTCATTTTTGATATAAAAACAATACCCCTCTATGATATACCAGGTGGAAACAGGGAATATAGGTTTACAACTATTGATGCTCAAGCAAAAACAAATACAACTTGGGTCATCAAGTCAATTATTATACATCATCCTTCAAAAGAAGAAGAACGAATTATAAAAACGTTTGACGAAATTTCATTAGGTCGTGCTCCTTCTATCCCCTTTTTACTTGAACATCTAAATAATAAAACTCAAGAAGAGGAAGAAATAATACAAGAGTTGTTAATAAGCAATGAAAGAAATCATATAAAAATTTATGATTTTTATTATCATAATCTATTAGAATTAATGTCAACTAAGCATAATTTCCTGATACCAATAAGTATACCTGCGAGACTAAACCACCTATTAATAGCATTTATTAAATTTTATATCTTAGGCTTTTTTGTAAAACTAATAATTAACTCCAGCACCTAATCGAGTAGGGAGAGGTGACTAATTTAGCCACCCCAGCCCTCTCACAACACTG
>CAZDTI010000526.1:0-5750 GCA_964508085.1 uncultured Saprospiraceae bacterium
ACCAAAGGAATAGAAGCAAATTCTCCAGCCAGATGTTCTCCTATCCGTTTTAGCCCAAAGGAACTTTTGATTAGGTTTTTCTCTCTAGGATCATTTTTGTTTTCTAATAAATTGATAAATGATTCATCAACCTCTACGTAAGGTGTATTGTTGAAATAAACAAACCAAGTATTTTGCTCGGCCTCCGTAAAGCCAAAAGTATAAATCATTTCTTCGTCGCTATTAGAAAAGCTGAAAGGAATCGCTTCCAATGCTTTATTAGTTGCATCAGGATTTACCTTGATGGTGTGCATCCAGTAACGTGCTTTCAGACCGTATGCGGCTTTGGTCCATAATTCGAGATCGCCATTGTAAATCACATCATCTGTCCCCGGTGAAAATATGCTATTGTCCCTCGCCAGCTCATCAATAGCTTCATCCAGTAAAGTTTGAATGCGTTCATATATTTGTTGCTGACTGTCAAAAGTAGCATTAGGATTTTCGCCTCCCCCAAAAGCATTGTTATAAGGTATGTCTCCCCAGAGGGAAGTTGCCGTACCCAGTGTCATCGCCGTCATTGTTTTAGCTATTCCAGAATAATGAGGCGCCTCTGCTTCTTCTGCTTTTTGAATAATAATATTCAAAGTGGAGAGTACATCGGTATAAATGTCTTCCCAAAGTGGGTTCATATCAAATGATTCGTCCAGTAGATAACTTTCAATAGGTACAGCTCGATTATCTACACCCGTGAAATACTGAGCAAAAATACCAGAGGTAACGGCAGCGCTTTCTGCCATTTCAGTTGCCGCAGCTTCCAATGCCGGAGGTAGCAATACCTCCATCGGTACCTCCAACGGATCATTAGGATTAATATTTGTTTCTTCAAGGTCACATGCTGTTATTAGAAAAGCCAGCAGTATATAAATGGAAATATATTTTTTCATAAACTGTACTATTTTAGAATTGTGCTTTTAGGTTAAAACTGAGACTTCTAGTGCCCGGTGAATTGAACCAATCCCGACCAAAACTATTAGAGGCTCCAGCCAAATTGGTCTCCGGATCTACGCCAGAATAATCTGTAAAGAGTAACAGGTTTCGACCACTCACTCCCAGTTCTAATTGCCCAGCTGGCAACTGTTGCAACCATACTTTTGGAAGGGCATAGCTAATCGTCACTTCTCTTAGTCTGATCCAAGAACCATCTTCTATACTGGCTTCACTTACTCCAGCAAATGGAAACTGACTATAAAAATTTCGATCCAATTTGATTGGTGTTGTATTTGGCTGACCCGTGCTTTCATAAACGCCTTCAAATACCATTTCTTCTTCTCTATTGGCTGTACTTTCGTGAATACCAAGGTTTTTCATCACACCAAGCGTGCCATTGAAAATATCTCCTCCCTGACGAATATCCAATAAGGTAGATAAGTGAAGTCCTTTAAATTGAAAGCTATTGCGAATACCCATCAGCCAGTCAGGATTTGGATCACCAATAATGCCAGGTTCTTGCGGATTAAACAAAGGGAATCCTTCATCATCTACTAGAATATTTCCACCCTCATCTCGCAACCATTTTGTTCCGAAAATAACACCGAATGCTTCACCCGGAATAGCTCTGTTAGAAGTGGAGGTTACCCCTGATCCGGCAAATCGAATATCATTGACTCCGGGCGCCAGCGCAACGACTGTATTTTCATTGGCAGAAAAATTAAGATCTACATCCCAGGTAAAATTCTTTCGCTTTATGGGAGAAAGACGGAGCAAAACTTCTACTCCTTCGTTTTCTATTTCTCCCGCATTGGTGATGGCAAAACTAAAACCGCTGGAATAAGCAACGGGTACTTCAATAATTTGATCTTTGGTAGTGGATCGATAGACCGTTAAATCCAGCCCTATTCTATTCTGAAAAAATCGTAAATCAACCCCGGCTTCTATACTTTCTGTCTCCTCCGGTCGCAAAGTGGCATTGCCAATAGTCGATTGTTGTAGAAAGGAAGTTTGTCCTTTTACGGGAGCAGTGTTAGAAAAAAAAGTATTCAAAGCATAGGGCGAAGCATCTCCTCCAACAGTAGCATAACTCATCCGCACTTTACCATAAGAAAAAATAGAATTGGTAGACATGTCCAATGGTTCTGTAAATACAAATCCCAAATTATAAGAATCGTAAAAGAAAGGAACCTGTTCAGTTGGCAAGGTGGAGGACCAATCCCAGCGTCCTGTTACATTCAAAAATAAATAGCTTTTATAATTAAAATGCACATCATAAAAGGTACCAGCAATGCGACGTTTGCGAATATTATCATCGACAAAACTAACTTGAGCCACGTTACTAATGTCATAAAAATCAGGAATGATAAAAGTCTCTCCCTCCTGAATACTATTTAAACTTCTTTCTGTAAAGTAATTGTGCCCTATGGAAGCGGTGATCTCTAATGGGGAAAAAATTTGCTTTTGAAAAGTCAATAGAAAGTCACTGTTAATGCTCCGATAGGAAAAAAGGTCGTTAAAAATCACACCAGTTCCGAATTCATTGGATTCATTATCCCAATAAGTTTGTCGCTCCTCAAAATAATAATCCAGCCCCACCCGATATAAAGCTTTCAACCAGGGCGTGAATTCATAATTGAGTTGAGTGTTACCAATGATTCTATTCACTCTATCATTACTGTTGTTGCGATTTATACTCCAGTAAGGGTTATCGTAAGCGGCCCAGTAGGTTCGTTGCGTTCCATCGGCAAAGCGATAAGCTAATTCGTCATTCTTAGGATCATTCACCCCATTCGACAGATCAAAAGTTACGGGGGTACGCATTAAACCCAACATTACCCCAGAGAGGTTACTGCCTCTTTGTGTTCGGTCGCCTCCAGAGGAAATATAATTAGCGGTACCCGATACGGAGAACCGATCGTTCAACTTAGTATCTCCAGAAATTTTAAAGGTTGCCCTTTCGAAATCTGTTTGCGGGATAATACCCGTTTGTCGAAGGTAACCAGCAGAAACGTAATAGCTCGTGCGTTCATTTCCGCCGGAAAGACTAAGGTGTGTGTTAGAAGTGATCCCTGTTTGAAAAAAGTCATCGGCGTTTTTAAAAGCGTTAACGGGTGTCCCTGTTGCACTTGGATCACTTTGACCAACAATTCGCCCCAAGCTACTGAAAGGATAATTTGCATCTCCATCATACCGCAGTGTATCAATCCGGGGCCCCCAGTTGAGGTTGGATTGTAGTGGCTCCCGATAAGTGGGAATGCCATCTACCAATTCTCCTGCGGCAAAAAGTTCTTGTTGTTTCGGTAATTTATTAACCTGATCGAAATTAAGCGACTGTGTAAATGTAATGTTAGATCTGCCTTTACTTCCTTTTTTAGTCGTAATTACTATAGCTCCATTGGCGGCACGAACGCCGTACAAAGCTGTTGCTGAAGCCCCTTTCAATACGGTTAAAGATTCTATGTCATTGGGATTAAGATCTATGGTTCGGTTGGAATGGTCAATAAAATTACTCCCAGCATAGCTGTTATCTATGGGGATGCCGTCGACTACAAACAACGGAGAATTATTGTTGATAGATGCTCTTCCCCGTATAACGATGCTGGAAGAGGCTCCCGGACTACCGGAGGTACTGGTTACCTGGACCCCAGCAACTTTTGCGCTTAAGGCGTTTACGAGGTTGGTTTCCTGAGCATTCGTTATTTCATCACTGTCGACTTTCTCAACAGCATAGCCAATCGCTTTTTTATTTTTTTCGATGCCGATGGCCGTCACAATGACTTTGTCCAGTAGTTGGGTTTCTTCTAGAAGTGATACGTCTACACGTTGTTGGCCATTCAAAGCTATAACCTGTTTTTCATAACCTAAAAAGGTAAAAACCAGATTTTTAGAATCAGTGGGAATACTGAGGGTATAGTTGCCATTAATATCCGATACCGTACCAATCCCAGGATTTTCCTGAAAAAAAATACTGACTCCGATAAGTGGTTCACCATCTGAGGTTCCTTCAGTTACGGTGCCAGAAATAGTTGTTTGTGCCCATACAGATGTTGAGAGTAATAAGATTCCGAATTGAAATAGAAGTTGTTTCATACCAGCGAAATTTTAAGGTGAAAGCAATTCACAGAACATTAATAGCGTGAAAAGATGTCTGTGAAAACATTTCATTTGCGAACAATAAAATAGAAGTAAAACAAGATCGGAGCGATCAATTGCTAGCAATCAAAAATCGGTTGAAGGCCGCGTAAACCGGGCGATTCAATCGATGGAGCGAAAGGTGGGAGTGGTATGGGAAAAGAAGAAATTACCATAATAATTTTAACATTTACTCAACAATTATACGAATAAAAACCAAAATTACAAATTAATAGATTCTTCATAAATATTGGAAAAAAATAATATTTTTGCTATCATTACAATCTAATTCAAAGAATATTATTCGTTTTTCGTAATGGAACATTTTAACTATCTCGAAAATATTACTCCTCTTATTTTGTCCTGTAAATCCCTCAACCTGATGGGATTACAGCCGATATTTAATTGCTAATTCTTCCCTTTTTTTTCGGTTTTACGTATGGTATCATCAACACTTTTTAAGGTGTTTGTTGACTACTTAATAGTGGATTATTAACCACTACCCAACCATTTAAACTACCTTATTATTTAACCTAAAAAATGATGATCATGAAAAAAAATGTACATTTATTTATCGTGTGTTTTATGCTAACTGGGTGGCTATTTCAATCCGTCCAGGCACAAGTATTATTATCTGAAGATTTTGAATCTGGAGAATTTCCTGCCGACTGGTTTGAAATAAACGTAGATGGATTGTCCCCTGCTCTAGATGACGATGCAAGCTGGGCAGATACTGCATGGATCGTAGGTGCCAGCTCTACTTTTACAGGGTACGCCATCATAAGTATTTCTTGGTATCAAGACGATAATGGAAATGATGTTGGTCCTGCAGACGATTGGCTTATTACACCAAAAGTCAATATCTTATCTGGAACGACACTTAATTTTGATGCGAAGTCTGCCACTTCAAGTGGTGACTTTCCTGACGACTACTGGGTGTTAATTAATACCGGAGAGCCTACCAAAGAAAGTTTTGAGGCAGACGGAGAAGTGCTACTTATGGTTGACGATGAAGATTACGAAGATTTTAGAAATGTAGAAATTGATCTTTCCAGCTATGAAGGACAAGATGTTCATATTGCATTTCGAAATGTTACCAATACGGACGGTTATGGTTTATGGTTAGATCAAATTTCCATTTCGGCAACTGATGTATCTACTCAGGAAATAGATGCTTCTTATTTTCAACTTCGAGTAGGGCCAAATCCTGCACAAGACGTTACTATGCTGCAATATCAATTGCCACAGCGTTCTGAAGTAGCTATTGTTGTCCAGGATGCCACCGGGAACACCTTGTTTAGAGAGGATTTAGGAACTCAGATTTTAGGTGATTACAGTTACGAGTTACCTTTAAGCCAATACGCCCCCGGTACCTATTTGGTTTCTGTACAAACACCTGAAAAAATCAGCGCCACACAATTACTGATTGCCCGATAGACTGAAGGCGCTTTGAGGTTGTTTTATGGTTCTGGGGCAACTGTAGCGGGTTTCTTTATTGGGGTAGATGAGGTGATGAGGTGACGGGGCTTCCTTCTAACTTGTCCGCCTTTTAGGGCTGACGCAAATTGGTACGAGTTAAGGGAAACCTCATCTACCCACTAAACCCGCCTGACCGGGCGGGCTGGTTTGGCGAAGAGCCTGTTTTATTA
>CAZDTI010000527.1:0-5739 GCA_964508085.1 uncultured Saprospiraceae bacterium
TAATCATCGGAATCGCTTCTTTGAATTTGTTACTAGATTTCGATTCTTTTGATAGGGGAGAGGCAATGGGAGCACCTGAATACATGGAGTGGTTTTCTGCAATGGGATTATTATTCACCCTAGTTTGGTTGTATTTAGAAATCCTACGTTTGTTGTCCTACTTGAGTAGCGACTAAATAAAATAGATAGATTTGTTGAAAAACAGATTCTAATAATAAAGATAATGGAAGGCACTGAGCAGATTTGTTCAGTGCCTTTTTGGTTAGGTTTTCATTCCTTATCTTCGCTGTTACTTACTAAAAAATAAAAATGACCTACGAATTCAAAGGTTTCCGTCCTGTTGTTCACGAAAGTTCTTTCATCCATCCTCAAGCTGCGGTAACGGGGAATGTGATCATTGGCAAAGATGTATATATCGGCCCTGGTGCCGCCATTCGAGGAGACTGGGGAGGGATTGTCATTGAAGATGGTTGTAACGTACAGGAGAATTGTACAATTCATATGTTTCCAGGAGTAACAGTAACCTTACAGGAAGGCGCACACATTGGTCACGGAGCTATTGTGCATGGTGCCAATATTGGCAAAAACGTACTAGTCGGTATGAATGCGGTGATTATGGACAATGCAGAAATAGGGGATGAATGTATCATTGGAGCGTTATGTTTCGTAAAGGCAGGAAGTAAAATACCCAATCGTAGCCTGGTTGTCGGAAACCCTGGGAAAGTAATCAAAGAGGTAAGTGACGAAATGATTGGTTGGAAAACAAAAGGCACCGCTCTGTATCAGACCTTACCTGCCGCATGCGATGAAAGTTGGAAAGCTTGTGAACCCTTGCGGGAAGTACCAGCAGATCGCCCAAGCCAGGAAGCCTTATTCAAAACTTGGAAAGAAATAAATGAAAAATAGCAACTCCCTGTCGAATGGGAGCGCAGCGTGTCGAAACATTGTTATTCCGAGGATTCCAAAAACAACTTTGTTGTTGTTTATTACCTCCGGACACTGAACCACCCGATGCTAAGATGGGTTCCTCCTGTCATTCTGAGCGAGCCTAGCGAGTCGAAGAATCAGGAGGGCGATCCCCTTTTCTATTTCGAGTGGAGCGTAGCGGAATCGAGAAATCTATCTCCATCGAAATACTAAATTTGAATAATAAAATAATGAATAATAATTTCGAAATAAACGGTAAAGAAATAGCTCCAGGAAAAAACGAAGTCGTGCGATTAAACGTAGCTCGACTACCCTCCGGAACCGTCATCAGTTTACGTCTTCATATTTACAGAAGTAAAAGTCCCGGTCCAACGGTATTAATTATGGGTGGTGTACATGGTGATGAAATCAATGGAGTAGAGATCGTGCGTAAGGCCATTGTTGGAAAAATATTTGAAAATTTGAAAGCAGGGACTGTGATTGCCGTTCCTTTGTTGAACGTTTACGGTTTTATCAACTTCTCCAGAGATGCCTCTGAAGGTAAAGATGTCAATAGAAGTTTCCCTGGGAATAAGAATGGATCATTGGCTTCCCGTGTTGCAAACGCAGTTACAAAAACAATTTTACCAGTAGTTGATTTTGGTTTGGATTTTCACACTGGAGGAAGCAGTAGATATAATTTTCCCCAAATTAGATATACTACAGGTGATACACGAGCAGAAGAAATCGCTCGCGCCTTCGCAGCGCCTTACCTGATTCGAAAGTCAAATACTTCGAACACTTTGCGAAAGCAAGCCCACAGTATGAATAAACCGATTGTCGTATTTGAAGGAGGCGAGTCGCTTCGTTTTGATGGCTTTTCTATTGAAAGAGCTTTGTTTGGAATGAAACGAGTGCTACAAAAAGAGGGAATGCTGGAAGGGGAAGTACCGGAGCCAATGAGTAAATCGATTACTTTTAATAAAACGACTTGGGTCCGTGCAAGTCGTTCTGGTATTTTTGAATGGATGCAGGAATCTGGATGTAAAGTCAGTGTTGGAGAGAAGTTGGGGATGATTCGTGATCCTTATGGAGAGTCAGAAGTGGCGGTGAAAGCGACCCGGGCAGGTTATATTATTGGACATAATAATGCGCCGGTGGTGAGTCAGGGGGATGCTTTGTTTCATATTGGGTATGAGGTGGAGATTTGAATTTATTGCTTGAAGGGAGAATTTTGAAAATCCATCAATAAAAAAATTATCTGTTTCAAAGCCTTCAGAAAAAAGTTGTCATTAACGGACATTACTTGTTCGGAATCGCACAATATTGAATATACGAAAATGTGTAAATGGCTGACTTACAATGATTACAGTTTTGGCACTCTCGTTGGTTCTAGTATGAAGACAGAAATATTTTCAATACAAAATTTTTACCAATGCAAACCATTAAAATCATAACCCTGTTACTTCTTTTCGTCACTTCAAACGCAGAAGCTCAAAAAAAAGTAAGCTCATCAGATCAAACCAGAACCGTTGAAATTAATAATGAAAACGGTGAACTCTCCATCTCTTTTTTAAATGGTGTCATCACTGAGTTCATTGTGAATGATACTCCAGTAGCCAAAGAGCGATATAATGAGTATCAAGACATCATCGATGATTTCTCTGGCGAGAAAGTAAGTCCGCCTCCTGCTCCTGTCCCTCCAGCTAATGAAGATCAGGTAGGAGAATTACGAACGATGATGATCGCATACTTAATGAACAATGGGGTCATTAACTCTTTCCAAAAATATAAAGTCCAACTCAAAAGAAAATCCCTTGAGGTAGATGGCCAAAAGGTGTCTCCTGAAATTCACGATGCCTGCCTTGATTTTTTTCATGAGGTCTATGGGCATAGACTCAATTCTGGGACTGAAGTGAAGTTTAAAAAATCTAGAAATAAATCAACGTCTTCGGTTAGTATTGGGGAGGGGCGTTGATGAGAGATAATTTGACCTCTGAGAGTTTTGGAACTCTCAGAGGTTGAAATTTTCTCTGCTCCGTGTTCTGTCGATCAAGGTTGGCTTAGTGTGCTGAACTGCTGTTAGGTATGAATGTGAAACTATTGTTAAGGATGGATTATTTTAGTCTTCTTGATGGAGCGTGCATTCTGTATGGCATTTGAATAATAAGATTAGGGTTTACCTTTTTAAAGTATACTCTCTGAGTTGAGTCTATTTTTTCCAATTCAATATTAATGCCCCTAAGGGTTTTTAAATTTGCGAGTTCATTGGGTATTCGTTCAAATTGATTTCCGTGCAATGCTATTCCTTGAATGTTTTTTAAAGTGAATATGACTTTAGGAAATGATTTTAAATTGTTATCACTAATGTCTAAGGAATATAAATTATTAAGGTTTTCAAAACTACTTGGCAGATCTGAAATATTCGTATTGCTTAATCTTAAAAACCATAAATTACTTAGTTGACCAATAAGCCTTGGAACCTTTATTATTTGACTATTAGAAAGATTTATTGTCCTTAGAGATTTAAGTTTTAATAATGACCTTGGTAAGCTTTTTATTTCACTATGTTCAGCTCTAATCGTGTTTAATTTTTTGCAGTTACTGATTTCATTTGGTATAGACTTTATATTAGAATAGGAAATGTCTAATTCTCTCAAGTTTGTCAATTTAGAAAGTCTTTCATCTAGCAGAGAATCATTATCATTAATCATGTATAGATAATAAATGTCTTCTGGTCTATTTAGAGCTTCCTCTAGTGTGCGTGCAGTATTACTTCTAGTTCGTTCAATTTTAGGTTCGATTACTTTTCCAAGTAAATTTTCTGCTGCTTTTAAAAGTTTTCTGATTTTTTTATCTCGATTTTGACGTAATTCATACCTATAAAATTTCCGATGTTTATCACCTCGATGAATCTCAAGAAAAATCCAATCTCCTCCCATAGTCTTTAAATCCTCTTCTATTTCATCAATATCAATCTTTGTATCAAGATCACTATTTGTAAACTCGTCTAAAGCATTAAAAAGCTCCGTTATTCCATTTTTGACTTCATAGGTTGTATCTTGAATCTTCACAAAAGTAACATCTGAGTTAACACTTATACTGACAGGTGGAATAGAACCGTATCCTTCGATCGAATTAAAAATAGTTATTTGTGTTGGGCGAAATTCTTCTTTAGTGTTTTTACAGCTTAGGGAAAGGAAGAGGAGTAGTAGGATGTAATAATGTGTTTTCATTGGTTTTTGTCTAACGCTATTAATGTATATACAGTATGAAGTTTTACTAATACTTCATACATGTACTACTTAATTATATGATTCATTATTAAATCAAAAGCACTATTTATTGCAGCAGAATACTTGTTACATTCTTCTTGATTATTGGGATTTGCATCAGGATGATATTTCTTCATTAGCTTTTTTCTTGCTTTTTTTATTTCTTCTATAGTTGAATCTCTTTTAACTCCAAGGATTTCGTAGGCATTATCCAATTCCGTTTTAATAATATTCTGCTGTTTTTGCTTCGATTGAGAGTTACTCTTATTTCCAAGAGAATCCTTAAAAAATCTAAAGATTTTGTACGCTTGAGGTATTTCAAATATCGTTGAAAATGTTTTAAGCCCTTTTTCTATATCCTTAGCAAGGATTCCATGTAAAATTCCAAAGAAAGCACCTGCCAAAACAAATGGGCCATGAATTTTATGATCTGTTTCAGACATATCATGTAAATCGATTAAACTAGGATGATAGGCTTTTATTTTTTTATTTGCGAATAAATAATATCCAGAAAGTAGGGTCTTATATCCAATCAATCCTAGTGATTTTAACCAGCCTTGAATGATTATAGAGCTAAAAGCTCCCTTTTGGTTTATTACATTTTCGTCGATTTCAGCATACTTCATTTGATTTGAATAACTTTCTTCAAGTTTAGTTTTAAGAAAATCATTAAATGAAAGAGAGAGATCTGTGTTTACCTTTAATACAAGTTTGTCCCCTGAGTTTATCAGCTGACATAACTCTTCAAAGTTTTTTAATTTGTATGTGGTTGTAATCATATACCATGCCTTTAGGGAATTACTGCCTTTTTGGCGCTGTAAAGGACTTTTTGACGTTTATTTAGTAATGAATCTATAATAGTTCATAACATCTCGTTATTAGCAATTTCCCTATTATGGTATACCAATGAGTAGGTTTATTATCCACAATAAGCATAACAATAATAAAACCCGCCTCTACACCTCCCGCCGCAAAATCTCCAAAGGAGGCGTATTCAATATCCCCCGACTATTCGTCACTCCAATCAAAACCGTCAAAATAGTAATCCCCAAAAACACCAAAAACGGTGGCCATAAAGCAGGCGTAAACGGAATCTCAAACATGAAATTCGCAATCAACCAACTACCAAGAAAGGACAACAATATCCCCGTCAAAGTCGCTAAAGCACCAAGTAGGAAATACTCCATTGCAGTGATGTAAACAATCTGTTTTCCACTAGCTCCCAAGGTTCGTAACAATACACTTTCTTTAATCCGCTGATACTTACTTAAAACCACAGAGCTAATCAAAACCATCAACCCAGTAAGGATACTAAAAAGCGCCATAAACTGAATCACAAAAGAAACCTTAGTTAATACATCATCTACGGATTTCAAAACAGTAGATAAGTCGATGGCAGAAACATTCGGAAAAGCTTGTATCAACGCTTGCTGAAAACGAGCTGATTTTTCCGTCTCCTCTGCACGTGTTAAAATCACATGGAATTGTGGAGCCTTTTCTAAGATCCCTTTTGGAAAAACGACAAAGAAATTCGTCTGCATTCGATCCCAATCAATTG
>CAZDTI010000528.1:0-5737 GCA_964508085.1 uncultured Saprospiraceae bacterium
CCTGCTCTGAAGCATCTCTTGGAATGGCTACGCCAGCCATTTTAAAAACAATTTGCGAAAAACCACTGCAATCAATACCCATTGGAGAGCGACCACCCCAGAGATAGGGGGCATACAAATATCGTCTGGCTATTTTCAGAATAAGGGCTGTACTGAGTTGAGTATCCAATGGAGAAATGGCCTGTCCACTAAAAGTGAAAGAACTGCCATTTAAGCGAAAGTGCATTCCGTCGAATTCTGGTAAAGTAGCCCCCATTGTAATTGGTAGGTAGTAACCATCGCCCATGGCAGCCTGAATGAGCTCCAGGCTATAGGCATATTTATTTTTATAACTTTCAATATCTGAAAATGGAAGTGCTTTGAGTTGCTTGGAGTCTACCCATCCAATGTAATTGTCCCAGGTGCATCGGATACGAGACCAACTGGCCTTGGTTTCCAGTATTTCTACGGTTTCTCCAAAGAGTAATTGAGAAACCATTTCGCTCTTGTCGGAAGCAGAACTTCGTACAGGTACGACGCTAAGTGGGCAAATTCCGTAGTTCATTGATGTAAAGTATGTGTAGTTTGACTCCCTTCTTTTTAGCTTGTGTTGACTATAGACTCTTTCCTAAAACGAAAGTGGGGCCAATATAGCCAAAATCCCGTATTTAATTGTAAATCAAGGTATAATATTAGCTATATACAAACGTTTGTTATTGCGCAGCATCCTAAGAACTTTAAATAAGCAGCAATTCGTCAATAAAGGATTATCTATTCTGTAATCCTAAGTGTACCTTTGCGCTTTAGGAGCACTGTTTTTGAACAGACTCAAATGAACTATTTGTATGAAAATTTTCTATAATTACCGATTTCCCATGTCTAATCGATCAAATACTAATACTTTACCTTCTGTTTCTGTAGGAAATTACACCTCTACAGCAATAGGGAAGCTCAGCCTCCTTTTTGTGCTTTCCTTTTTGATGAATACGACGCTAAGTGCACAGGATAAGCACTTCACGCAGTTCTATGCCTCCCCAATTACCTTAAACCCTGCTCTTACAGGAGCAATGCAAGGTCGTTACAGGGTTTCTTCTATTTACAGAGATCAATGGCGAGGGGTACTTGACAACCCTTATGTCACCTTTTCCTCTGCAGTAGATGTGAATTTTGACATTGAAATGGATTCCAGATACAAAGATCAGGTTGCTGTTGGACTTTTGTTTTTCAACGATAAAGTGAATGGTCTTGACTTTTCTACTAACCAAATTGCCCTATCCGCTGCTTTTCACAAAGGGCTAGACTTTGACAAAAAGCAATTTCTTTCTCTAGGAATTCAGGGCTCCCTATCTCAAAGGAATATCAATTATGAGGATGTGACTTTTGAAGATGAGTTTGATAAAATAGATCAATACAGTTTACCAACTGGTGAAATATTGCCAGAGAATAACTTCTCTTATCCTGACCTCAATATTGGATTGAACTACCGTTGGAATAGAAAGAAAATGAACCTGAATGCTGGGGTGGCTATGCACCACATATTCCGACCCGATGTTTCGTTTTTCGACTCTCCAGAAGCGCAACCTAACTTATGGCCAAATAGCAAATTGTATCGTCAATTGTCTGCACAAGTAGCGGTGACGATACAAACGAGTGAGAAACTGTTTATAAGTCCAAGGGTGCTTTGGGCTAAACAAGGACCACACATGGAAATTAATTCAGGTATGAATATAAGATTCAAACTCAACCAATATAATAACAATGCCCTCCACTTAGGATCTTGGGTACGACCAGTACGTAATGAGGATGATTCCTTTTCGTTGGATGCAGTGGTTGCTTTAGTTGGAATTGAATTGGGACCCGTAACTTTAGGATTAAGTTATGATGCTAATACCACCGATTTGAGTAGCTATCAACAAGGGCAAGGAGCTATAGAATTTTCGGTTGCCTACATCGGAAGCTTTGACAATGAAGATATACTTTGTCCTAAGTTTTAAAATAAATACACGATCTCCACATTTGTGGGGAGTTTATAGTAAAAGTTAGCAGTAAAAGTTAACAAAAATACCTCCATGCGATATCTAAGTTTAATTTTGCTAAGCTTAATGCTGTCTTGTGCCACATCTAAAAATCAACAAAGGGGCATTACAGACACCGAATCTCTAATCTCAAAAATGCATGCCCGTTCCACTACGAACTGGGTTAAATCTTATACCTTTGTCCAAAGTACTTACCGTTATCAACCAGATAATACTATTGATACTGTCCTTTGGTACGAAACGGTTTCTTATCCAGACAAGTTTAGAATTGATTTTGGGGATCCCTCGCTGGGGAATGGGGTGATTTTCCGACAGGATAGTGCGTATCAATTTAAGAATTTTGAATTAGTAGGAGCTCGGGAAGAAGTGAATGATTTGTTGTTGTTGACTGGAGCAGAGCAGGTTTACCCCGTAGATACAACTTTGGCTAGAATGGAACGTAGCGGAATTTCAACAGCGTTTTTCCGTAAGGATACTTTTATGAAAAAGCCTTGTTATGTAATTGGAGAAAGAATAGGAACGAATCTGAAGTCAAAAGAAGTTTGGATAGAACAAAACAGATTCGTACTGCTCCGACAATTAGAATTCGCAAAGAATGGAAAACCCCTTGAGGTTCAGTTTGACGAATTCACTAAGATACAAGACAGCTGGATAGAACAATGGGTAACCATCAAGTTTGATGGACATATTGTACAGACAGAACGTTACAATGACATTATGGTTCGTGATGAAAAAACACTACCAGAAGGCATATTTGACCCCAGACAGTTTGGAAAGGAACATTGGTATACTGCCACTGTTTCTCCCAAATTTACTTTCGATATTTCTAAAATAGACGCAGCAGGTTTGTCCGGAACGGGTAGTGGAAAAGTGTCGGTCGATTATGAATTTTGTATTCCTGCAAACGAAAAAACTATGTCAGCTGTTCAGGGGATTGATCCTAGTTTGAAGGTCATGAAAAAGGGTAGAGGTCGAATTGGTTGTTCCAAAGAACAATGGCTATGTTTAGGAAACACACAACAAAAAAATTGGAGAGGAATTTTGGATCAATTAGCGGATTTGGATTATGTAGAAAGAATAGATCAGACATTCTTCGAATGAGAAGGAAACCACAGCTAAAAAGCAAGCCATTCACTAGTACACTATAAATAATGAGAAAAATACTACAATCCAGCCTTATCTGCTTTTTCTTAGCATCCACGTTAAGTGCAGAAGTAGACAGTTTGAAATACTTGAATAGGGCGGATACGATATATTTGAAGTTGAGCAATATGCAGGAGAAATTGATTGAACACCGGTTGGTGGGAGAGCAAACGCTTTACGCTCTTTCGAGGTATTATGGAATGACTGTCAACGAAATATTTGATTATAATCCTAATTTAAACCGGAACAACTACGGGGAGGGAGTTCGAGTAAATATTCCCGTTCCAACCATTTCGATAATCACAAAAATACCCCTAACGAGAAGTCAGAGTGATTATATTCCTGTTTGCTATCGGGTAAGAAAATCGGATACTTTGTATAAATTGTCAAAGAATTATTTTGGGATACCAATGGATACTTTAGTTTCATTAAACAATTTGATGGACAACACGCTAAGCTTGGGACAAGTTTTACACATCGGTTGGCTGAGTCGTGCAGGAATACCTAAAACGGATCGAAGAATTAAAGGAGGCCTATTGGATAAGAAGAACATGCTTTTGGCTAAGAAATATGAAAAAGATGCAGAGGGTAAAAGAGAGTATAAAGATAAAGGCATTGCATATTGGCAACAAAACGGAGTGAAATCAGTAGACCTTTACGCGATGCACCGCAAAGCTAAAATTGGTTCGATCATCGCGGTCAATAACCCAATGACAAAGCGAACAGTATATGCTAAAGTGATCGCCAGAATACCAGATGCTATTTACCCTGAAACAGTGGCTGTCGTTGTATCTACAAGAGTTGCAAAGTTGTTAGGAGGGAAAGATTCTCGTTTTTATGTAAAGGTGAAGTATATCCGATATTAGCGTTATTGTAGACTAGATTATAGAACCCTCGTTCTCTTAAACTACAAATAGCTAAAAAGATTAAAACTTCCCGATTAAAATAACGTTACATAAGATTGAATAAAGAAACTATAAATTATTTACATTCTCACTAGAAGAATAGTGTAAGTAAAAGTTAAAACTCCATAGTAAAAGTTGAACAAATGAAGTACTTCAATAATGTCCTTGAAATCATCGGAAATACACCACTTATTAAGATTAATAAAGTAGCTGAAGGTAATCCAGCATTGGTCTTGCTAAAATTAGAAACTGTAAATCCAGGTCACTCTATTAAGGATCGGATGGCACTCAAAATGTTGGAAGATGCTGAGAAAAATGGGGATATTAAACCAGGAGGGACGATCATCGAATGCACCTCGGGTAATACTGGAATGGGGCTGGCTTTAGCGGCTTGCGTGAAAGGCTATAAAACCATTTTCACAAGTAGTGATAAGCAATCGAAAGAAAAGTTTGATATGCTTCGCGCAATGGGCTCAGAGGTTATCGTTTGTCCAACTAATGTAACACCGACAGATCCACGGTCTTACTACTCTGTGGCTGAACGATTAAGCAAAGAAATTCCAAATTCATTTTGGGTTAATCAATACGATAACCTTTCTAATAGGAAAGCACATTATGAAAGTACAGGCCCTGAAATTTGGGAACAAACCGAAGGGAAAATTACTCATATGATCGTTGGTGTTGGAACAGGGGGAACGATCTCAGGAACTGGGAAATACTTGAAAGAGAAAAACCCGAACATCAAGATCTGGGGTATAGATACTTACGGTTCTGTATTTAAAAAATACCATGAAACGGGAGAGTTCGACGAAAAAGAAATCTACCCATACATCACTGAAGGAATCGGGGAAGACATCCTACCGAAAAACGTGGACTTCTCTGTTATTGATCACTTTGAAAAAGTATCGGATAAAGATGGCGCTGTGATGTGTCGACGCTTGGCAAGAGAAGAAGGACTATTGTTAGGTTATTCTGCAGGCTCTGCTTTTGCAGGTTTGGAGCAATTGAAAGATCAACTTACGGAAGACGATGTAGTCGTTATGGTTATCCACGATCACGGAAGCCGGTACGTAGGAAAAATCTACAATGACGACTGGATGCGTGACCGAGGTTTTCTGGATACAGAAATGAAAGTGGCAGATATCCTTGCAAAAAAATCAGAGAAAAGCTTTAAATCAGCAGAGGTTTCAGATAGTGTAAAAACCACTTTCGATTTGATGAAATCCAGTGATATTTCTCAGATGCCAGTGATGAACGGCGAGAAGATTGTCGGTTCCATCACGGAAACAAAAATCCTTTCCTTCCTTTTGGAAAACCCTATGCAGAATAGCGAAAGAAAAATTGAAGATATCATGGGAGAAGCTTTTCCGATTGTCAAAGCAGACATGCCTTCTCGTCAGCTAAGTCATTACCTGGATAAGAAAATTCCAGCGGTCATGGTTGAAACAAAAGCTGGGGATATGCAAATTTTGACACAGTATGATATTATTCAAGCGGTTTAAGGATTGAAAAGATTAAGGATTGAAAATTAAAGATTAAGGATTGCTTTCTATCGCAAGAAAAAACTAAATTTAATATTTAATATTTAATATTTAATATTTAATATTTAATATTTAATATTTAATAGACTTGATCTGGCATAACTACTTGATACTCAGAATGTGTATTTTTGCT
>CAZDTI010000529.1:0-5731 GCA_964508085.1 uncultured Saprospiraceae bacterium
CAACATAGCGATCAAAGTTATATTGATGCGGCATGATGATACCTGAAAAATTAAGCCCGGTCAATTTATGATAGACTCCCCTATCACTGGGATCTTGCATGTCCAACATCCAATCCAAATTCCAAATGACTTCATCTAAAATATCTGGCAAAGCACCTCCTTGTTCCGGGATAGCTATGCTTAAGTTGTTGTAATAGTCGGGGTAATGCTCATAGGCAGACAGCAAAGTATAAGTCGAAATCCCTGAGTTGACAATGTACTTATTATAATCCCCCGCATCATACCAGCCTTTTGGTGCAGAAATAATTGTTCCGGCAGGTATAGTAGGAGAAGCTGCTGAAGGGTGTACAATAACCTCATCATCTGGATGCCCCAGCGGTCTAGCCCAGGGGCCAGCATATTCCTCAGTGAGTTCCTGCGAAGCTCTGTTATAATAATAGTATTTAAGGGATGCTTCACATAAATCATCATAGCCATTAGCACTGATTGTAAAATTAACAGCATTTTGATCCGTCTCAAATCTGTAGTTACCAGCCGCATTGATGGAGCTGATGTCAACGGTTCCAACATGCTCCTGACTAGGTCCCCAAACAGCATCACTGCTCACCACCCCTTCCATAATCGGAGAAGCTACCCCTTCCTCATAAATCGAATAGGCGAGATCTGAATAAGGCAAGATGGAAGCGACACTTATCAATTTTTGTCGGTCCGTCATGTAGGAAATTTGATTATACCGAATATCATGTGGAACAAAATTAATATTCTCTATGGGTGCTCCGACCGAAATCCAATCGATGTCAATCGTTCCGGAATATCCACCATTGGGGGCATTGACAAACAATACGAGACCTTGAATTTGTGAAGGATCCACGGGACAAGGTGAAACGGCACAAGGACTACCACCATACGCACCGTCATTGAGCGTATTTGTAAAGTTGTATTCATAGATGTTGTAGTTGTCATTGAGCGTCATCTCAATAGGACTGAGATTGGTGAGGTAACCTGTTTCGTCTTGAAAATCGATTCGTAAACTGGGGCTATTTTCCCCTTTAGCTCTGATGTATAGTTTGGGGGATTCATTGGCATCTATAATAATGGGTGAGTTTGATCCATCGTGCATACCATAGAACATAGCAGTCCAGGAACCTGCTGATCCATTACCGACAATTTGAAAAGTCGTGTCACTAAGGCTCAGTGTATATCCATTTGGATTGTTACCAACCGAAAGTACGCCATTGTCAAAATGATCTTCATAAACCAGATCCTGAGAGTGAGCCATCAAAAAGGTTAAACAAATAAGTAAGGTAAAAATATACTTCATGATTAATTTAATTGTAAACAAATAAGTAATTAGTAAGTCTCGTATCCACGACGTAGCCAGCTTTTGCTGACTATGGCCGTGAATGCATTGTTCACTAAAGTGTTTCTTTTTTATTCTTTATCGTACCAAACAAGGAATTTGATAAACTCTTCATCTATACAATTGCTCCAGTTGTTCCATGAAATCTGTTTTTTCATTCCTGCTTTTATATTCTGTTCAAATTTGTACACGATATTTCCCTTGTATTCCAACTCAACCGAATTGACTGAGTCGTATTCATTATCATTTTTATCTGAGAAGATAATTCTTTTCATTTCACTATTAAATGTCAATGAAAAATCTTCAATCATTGCATGGGACAAATGGCCTTGTAATTCCAAATGTTCGTAAATATTTACATTTTGTACTTTGCCCGCATTTTGGCTATAATCAAACTCAGAAAAACTTGATGCTAAAAATCTAATAGGCAATGAGATGTTCCATTCTAAATTTAAACCCAATTTGATAACATTATTTTTACGAATTCCTTGCAAGAAACTTCCAGAAAGTATATTTTGAACAAAAACTACAGCTTTTTCTGTGTTCCCATAAATAGAAAGTTTGTCAGCTTTATAAAGACAGCTATTATTGTACTGAATGTTTTTTAAGTTTATGATACTCCATTCTGCACCTAAATCATCAAGAGTTATTTTATTATTTACCTTGTAGCGACCCGATAAAATAGAAATATAGTCATACATGCCTCCTTCATCAGCTTTGCGTATCCAGATATGAAACCTTTCGGTAATTAATTTGGAATTAAAGAAATCAGGCAGCCAATTTTTATAATGAAAATTTATGTCTAAATAGCTTCTGTCAATTGGCGAAAAATAAAAACACGCATTATCATAAAAGATTGGTTTTAATTCATTTACTATTTCCCTAATCAAGGTATCATCAATCTCGTTTTTTTTAAACGGGTAAAGCCTTAAAAAGAAAGATTTTTGATTTGCCATTGATGTTTTTTATGTCTTCTAATTGTAATGAACGAGAGTATATCCACAACTCACGACTTTCTTATAAGATCATTTTTTCAAAACAGCTCTCCCAGATAGCTTAAGCTATAGTGATAAAGATAGTAAAAATAATTAGACGATGGTCTTGTTTAGTGGCAACTAAGTCATACTTGAGTCAATTTCTTTTTGTTTATAATATCTCACTATTGCTGGTGATGCCTCTATAAAAGAGAACCTTTCTTAATAGCGTTAAATTCAAAAAAACAATTCACGTATAATTATTGTTATATTTTGGTTTAAAAGTATTTAAAAATAATTTTGTTCGTCGTACAGTCATTCACATTGTTAACAGCTGGCTTCTTTTTCTAAAAAACAAAAACCCCTTATTTTCTGTAATAAGGGGTTTTATAATAAAGCTTACCAAGCTTAAGTCAGCTCAACAATGGAGGTATTTAAACTGATCTTCACTGCTGAAAGGGCTTGAGAAATTGGACAGGTCGCTTTGGCATTTTCTGCTATCTTTTCAAACTCTTCCTTAGTGATCTTAGGAATCTCTCCCGTCAAATTCAACTCAATTTCCACTATAGAAAAATGTCCATCAATCTTTTCCATGCTTACGACGGCCTGGGTGTCCAATAAAGTGGGTACATAGCCTGCTGACCCTAACTGAAAACTCAATGCCATATTAAAGCACCCTGCATGTGCAGCAGCTAGTAATTCTTCAGGGTTAGTTCCCAATGTACCGTCTTCATTTTTAAATCTGGATGTAAATGAATACGGCTGATTATTAAATACACCACTTTTCATACTCAAGGACCCTTTTCCTTCCAAACCAGTTCCCTCCCATTTTGCATTTGCTATACGTTTCATAATTATTATTTAAAAGGGTGATTGATTATTTATTGAGTTGTTCAACAATCTTTAAAGCAGTTGCTTCACCACTCATATTTTGTTGCCCTGTAATAAGCTGTCCATCAGCGGTCGCATAGCTTGCCCAAGCTTCTTGCTTTACAAAACTTGCCCCTTTCTTAGTCAACTCCTCTTCAATTCTCCAGGGCATAATCTTTGCATTTACGGCGGAATTGGCCTGGTCCTCTTCTTCGTTCGTAAAACCGGTCACTGTTTTTCCTTTTACTAAAAATTCCCCATCCGAACCTTTTGCATAATTGAGAATAGCGACCCCATGACATAATGCCGCTGCAATTTTTCCAGACTCATAGAATGAGGTAAAAGCAGTATGCAAATCTGTAGCAGTTTCAAAAGTAAACATAGGCGACTGTCCACCTGCTACCATGATGGCATCGTAGTCTTCAAGATTGACATCTCTAATTGCTTTTGTATTTTCTAACTGAGCCATGAATGCCGCATCATCTACATACATTTTGCTTAAAGTATCCCAAGCAGAATATTGACTTTCGTGATTGGGGTCACTCATTGGGTCCATGATTACTTTCCCTCCATCCGGACTTGCAATTTCCCACTGAACATTATTTTTATTGTAAACCTCTATAGGATGAAATAATTCTGATGCCCAAAACCCAACAGGGTATTGTAATGTAGGATGAGTACTTGGGTTAGCGACTACGATTAAAACTTTGTTATTTTTCATTTTAAATGATTTTAAGGTTATTAAATATTTTTGGTTCTAAATGAATTTATTTGGTCATCAACAATTGGAACTAGGGATTTGCCATCGCTGCCCCTAGCCCCTAAAAGCCCGTCCCGACCTTGTGGAGGGGGGGGGAAATCTACCCGCACTAAGGAATAGTGACTAAATGAATTTACACAGTGCCAATATCCTATTGATTGTTTCTTCTTACTATGCTGAAACCAAAGTCAGCACCTTGTCCTTGTAATCTAGCCGGGTGAATCCAAACCAATGCCATGGCTTCTAAAAACCTGGACATAAATAATTCTCCGGCGTCATAAGGGTCGAAGCCCATGTCCGCTATTATTTGGCCAACAGCCTCTTTAGCTTCCAGATCATCACCTGCAAAAAACATAGTGAGTTTGTTGTCGCCATAATCAGAGTCAGCCATATTTTCCCAACCCGTAGTATTGAATGCTTTAATGACTTTGGCCTGTGGAACCCATTCCTGTACCGTTTCTGCGCCAGAATTAGTGTTGCCGATACTCAAGTGTTTCAATCCTGCTGCGATAGGATTAGTGGCATCTATGACGATGGTGTTTGACCAATCATTTACGCTATTAATGATCGCTTCTATGGCTCCAAAAGGAGTGGCAAAAACAACTATTTCTGCTGCTTTAACAGCTTCAGATAAATTGGTGGCTAATTCATCGGAGCTAAAGCCCTCCGGTAAGGTTTGTGATTTGTTGGATAACTGAACAGCATGTCCGAGTGCTTTGAATCGTCTGGCTAAAGTAGCTCCGACATTTCCCGTTCCAATAAATAATGCTTTCATGATCTTTTTCTTTACTTGTTAATTGATAGTACAAAGTAAGGAGAAAATCACAAGTAGGTTATGACCGAATTCTTGGCTTAGCTGACCAATTTATTGGATACGGTGTTTTTTCTTGAATTGAAGGGGCGAAGCTTGTTCATATTTTTTAAAAAGCCGGCCAAAATGGGTGGGTTCATCAAAACCTAAATCGTAGGCGATTTGCGAAGAAGTCATCTCTGTATGCAGCAACATATTTTTCGCTTCTAGCAAAATTCGTTCATCTAGAATTCTTTTTGCGGTTTTGCCCGTTTGCTCTTTGATGACTTGACTGAGGTAGTTTGCGGAGATGTTCATCATCGTTGCATATTCATTAATAGATTTCACATCTATATAATGATTGTTCACATAAATTTTGTAGGTCTGTGAGATGCTGCTTTCTTGTGATTCATTGTTCGTTTCAATATATCGATCATAAATCTCCTGACATCGATACAACAGAATACCTAATTGATGTCTTAGAATAGCTCTTCTGTATTTGGTTTTGTTTTCTAATTGTTCTTGTATGAGGTCTTCAAAATAATCTCTAAACTGTTGAATCTCTTTTGCCTTGGGTTCAATTAAATTTCTGGAATAAGGGTTGAAGAATGTAAAAACCTGATTCAATTGTGCGGTGGAATATTCCAAAAAACCAATTTTGAAATAAATTAAAAATCCTTTTACGGACTTGTCCCTTACCCAGGAAAGCACATGTTCAGGGCCTACAAAATAAATGGCATCCTTGAAGTCTTGAAAGTTGTGCGTGTTAATGGACATCGTAGATTGACCAAAATCTTGGATCAAGGTAATTTGGTAAAATCCACGCCGATAAGGGGGCATATAGTTTTTGGCCTCTTTTAGATCTGAAAAACGAAATATATGGAAGTCTTTCTCGACAGGAATTCTTGGCAATCCGGTTTCTATCCTTAGGTCTTCTAAATTTTCAAAATGTTTAATATTCATTTTGGTAGAATCTT
>CAZDTI010000530.1:0-5727 GCA_964508085.1 uncultured Saprospiraceae bacterium
TAGTAAATGAATTGTTTTCATAGATTGTTTTAATCTTGCTTTCGAAATAGAAATTCATAAGTAAGATACAAGAAATCAACTTTTAGATGCGATGCTTTTACACAAAGTAGCGAAAAACTTAGACGAAACAGGCAAAAGAAGATGGCTACCTCTTAAGACTTCCCATTCCGAATATCCAAAGCCACATCAATAATCATATCCTCCTGTCCACCAACCATTTTTCGTTTACCCAACTCCTCCAGAATTTCTCTAGATTCCAAACCATACTTCTTAGCAGCTCTTTCAGAGTGAATCAAAAAACTAGAATAAACCCCTGCATACCCTAAGGACAACGTCTCCCGATCCACCCGCACTGGCCGTTGCTGAATAGGACGGATCAAATCATCAGCCGCATCCATTAATTTGTACAAGTCCGAATTGCTTTCCACCCCCATTTTATTCATCACCGCAATCAGAACTTCCAGTGGGCAATTACCAGCCCCGGCACCCATTCCTGCCAGCGAAGCATCCAGTCGGTTGGCACCATGTTGCATCGCTACTATGGTGTTCGCTACGCCCAGAGAAAGGTTATGGTGACAATGGATACCGACTTCCGTTTTATCATCCAACACATCTTTGAACGCTTTGATTCGGTCAGCAACGCCATCCATCATGAGTGCCCCGGCAGAGTCGGTCACGTAAACACAATCAGCTCCGTAAGACTCCATAAGTTTTGCTTGCTCGGCTAATTTCGTTGGTTCGTTCATATGCGCCATCATCAGAAATCCACCGACGTCCATCCCCATGTTCTTTGCCGCTTCAATATGCTGTTGCGAAATATCTGCCTCGGTGCAATGCGTTGCCACCCGTACAGATTCAACGCCCAGGTCCCTTGCTTTTTTGAGATCGTGAATCGTTCCAATACCAGGAAGTAAAAGTGTTGTTAGTTTTGCATGCTGAAGTCTATCTTTTATGCCTTCCAGCCACTCCCAATCGGTATGCGCACCAAAGCCATAGTTGAAGCTTCCCCCCATCAAACCATCTCCATGGGAGATTTCAATGGCGTCGACTTTTGCTTCGTCAAGAGCAATGGCGATGTTTTGGATTTGTTCTTTGGAGTATTGGTGGCGAATGGCGTGCATGCCGTCGCGGAGGGTTACGTCTTGGATGTATACTTTCATTTTAAATCAAAATTTAAATGACAATCAAAATCAAAATGCGCTCAGTTCGTAAATGGAAAAATTAAAATGCGCACTATCGTATTTTATTTTACTTTACTTTACTTTCAGTTGGGGGTATTTATTTTGGGCGACCTTTTTTTATTGAGAATCATCTTTGTACTTATAGCAATGAGTTCGTTGGACTCGCTGATTAAATCTTGAGTAAGCGTAGGGTCTCCGATATTCGCTTTGGTAATTATTTTTAGAGCTACTCTAGTTTCCTTTAGTTCTTTTGCGGTATTAGCCATTTTGTGAATGAAATCCTTGGCTGTTACAGTTCCTTGAGCTTCACCATAATGTAAAGCTGCGCTCCCTGAGGATCTCAGCATTTGATCGAAATAATATTTTCCAATTTGGTCGTTTGGTAGCGTTTTGCAAAGCGCAATTATATTAGCTGCAAACTCAACGATCCGATCTTCAAAATTATAAGGTTTCTTATTCATTTTAATTCAATGTTCTCGTCTAGGATTGAAAAATATTTCCATTTTAATTTCATTTAAAAATCGATTTCAATTCTGGCTAAGGTAAAGATTGTCATTTCGTTCCACCCATTTAGATTTTAATTTCCATTTAGATTTAGATTGAATTCACCATTCTTTCCCCCGTAGCCAAAGCGGCACTCGTCATAATGTCCAAATTCCCCGCATACTCCGGCAAATAATGCCCAGCCCCTCTAACTTGCAAAAGTATTGTTGTCTTCAACCCATGGCGCCACCCCAGTCCCTCAATGAACACGGGTTGGTCCTCTGGAATATCATCAAACTGCACCTCTTGATGAAGTGAATACCCCGGCACATATTTCTGTACTTCCTGTTCCATTTCCTTAATGCTTTGTCGGATGGCTGCTCTATCTCCTTGTTCACTCAAGGTGAAAACCGTATCTCGCATGACCATTGGCGGCTCCGCAGGATTGAGTACAATGATCGCCTTTCCTTTATCCGCACCACCTACTTTTTCAATAGCCTGAGAAGTCGTTTCGGTAAATTCATCAATGTTCGCACGTGTGCCTGGTCCGGCAGATTTACTAGCAATAGAAGCGACGATCTCACCATAATGCACCTTCGCAATTTTGGAAACCGCTGCCACCATAGGAATAGTCGCTTGCCCACCACAAGTCACCATGTTTACATTTTTTGAATCCATGCTTTCGCTAAAATTCACAGGAGGAACGAGATATGGACCAATAGCAGCGGGCGTCAAATCAATGATTCGCTTATCCGGATATTTTTCTACAAAACCATTGTTATAATGATGAGCTTTTGCAGAAGTTGCATCGAAAATAATCTTGATGTCCTCCCATTCCGGCATTTTTATCAGTCCGTCAATACCTTCATGGCAGGTCTTGACATCCATCCGTCGTGCTCTTGCCAAACCATCCGATTCCGGGTCGATACCAACAAGTACGGACATTTCCAAAAGGGTAGAAGTCCGTATGATTTTGATCATCAAATCGGTTCCGATATTCCCAGAGCCGATAATGGCTACTTTTGTTTTTTGCATAAGTTTGTATTGTTTTTAATTCAATGAGGTTGCACTTAACGGATTTTAAACTACACAGAAGCTATAGAGCGATCGCACGAAAACACGATCAGCTCTGTGTGCTCTGTGCTCTCCGTGTGAGTAAGTACACTAAGATAAGGGCCACGTCATTTTATATACTATTAGCAGATTTACTCCTATAAATCCTTTAGCTCGAAATTACCTCTGCTGCCAATCCTCAAATGTATAAAAAACCAAAAGAAAAAGAGACAACCGTTCAAATGCTTTCGAATTATTTTAAGACGCAAATACCAAGGCATTTCCCATTTCAAAAGGTGGACATAAGTGCCTACTTTGCAATATGCATTTAAGAGAGAATGAAGAGGTATTCTTTTTTTTATACATTTGTAAGGAGAGGCGCTAAGCCAAAACCTATTTTTTGTGTAATAAATAAAGTAATGAAGAAGATTAAGCATAGTGTAGTGCTAACCGTTTTTTATCTATGCCTCGTTGGGGGGGTATTTGCGCAAAGCCCCTATGAACTGAACTGGAAAAAAGAAGCACTCTGGCTCGGACTTTCTGGTGCAGGAGATGTATCGGCTATAATCTTAGCTGCTAATACAGATGATTTAACAGCGGAAGCAGTCTCAGAGCTGGATAAGAATGACATCAATAGCTTTGATAGAATAGCAGTAGATTATAATTCTTCGCAAGCTCAGACTATTAGTGACATCGTCCAATACACTTCTTACGCGCTTCCTTCTTTGTTTTTGGTAAATAAAAGAATCAGAAAAGATTATTTAACCTTGGGGGTGATGGGACTAGAGGCTTTTTTGACAAATGCAGCCCTCACTTCACTTACAAAATTAACGGTAAAAAGAGTCCGCCCCTTTGTTTATAACCCCGACATTGCTGTAGAAGAGAAAACAAGACTGCATAGTCGCTTGTCTTTCTATTCGGGACATACTTCAACAGTGGCCACCCTCTCTTTTTTTAGTGCCAAGGTATATAATGATTATTTTCCAGAGAGTAAATGGAAGCCTGTGGTATGGTCCGTAGCTGCTTCGCTTCCGGCTCTTAATGCCTGCTTAAGAGTGAAAGGAGGAAAACATTTTCCAACAGATGTCATTACGGGATATATTGCTGGAGGGCTGGTTGGTTATCTTGTACCTCATTTTCATAAAAAGAAAAAAAAGGACAAGGATAAAAAGGTAGACTTCTCCTTTTTTGGTGGTGGAGATTCTCTAGGCCTTTTGGTGCAATGGTAAGCAAGTTCTATAACAAAATACATACCTGTCAAATTAATTCAAATGAAAATTCAATACCCTCTTTTTTTTCTGATTGTTCAATTATTGCTTTCTGGAAATTTATTCGCACAGGAAGATGATCATAGTTTATACCTGCTAAGTAACCTGGAAAGCCTTTCTGCTACTGCTCCAGAATTAGATGCTATTCAAGCAGCACTGGAAAGTGAAAACAATGATTTTACAATTTTGATAAATGGAGACTTCGTAGATGAAAACGGACTTGGCGTAAAACCCAAACAAGACGATCTTGATAAATTGGATCGGTTGGTGAATATCATTGGAGAAAGAGGAAGAGTCATTTTTATACCTGGTGATCGCGAGTGGGATAATGGTGGTAAACGGGGGCTCAAAAAAGTGAAAGCACTGGAACGTTATCTCGAATCAAAATTGGGAAAAGGAAAAGTCATTTTTCCTCAAGGAGGCTGTTTAGGGCCGGAAGTCATTGACGTCGGAGATAAATTGAGAATCGTGGCCGTGAATACCCAATGGTTTGTCGAAGATGATATAGGTCCTGAAGAAGAGGATGCAGATTGTGGTTTATTAAATGAAACGGAATTCTGGTTTGAAATAGAAGACCTGATGGGGGATTCTGAAAATAGGAATGTGGTTATTGCAGGTCATCACCCCGTGATGTCTTATGGGCAGTATGCGGGATATAAATTAGGAAAGCAACATTTATGGCCTCCTATTGTCGGGACGTTTATTGCTTCTTATCATCAGGGCGTTGGTGGGAAAAAAGATTTGACGCAAAAGAATCTTAAACATTACTCCAGTAAATCCAAGGGGTTAATACAACGTTATCCCGGGTGCATTTTTGTTTCTGGCCATGAGTATGACACACAACTTTTGTATGAGGATGGAACCTACCACGTTAACAGTGGTGCAGTCGCAAAGGGCCGTCCGGTAGGCAGAGGAGAGCAAACGATTTACCGACAAAAGAAAGCTGGATTTGCAAAGTTAATATTTGAAGATGACGGAACCGTTGTCATGAACGCCTATGAAATAGCCAACCGAAAAGACATTAAATCAATTTATGTAAAAGAATTGTTTTCCTCTCCTTGCGGAAATACAAAACCAAAGATTCCTGCAAATGGTAATTATATCCCATGCATAGGAGAAATGTCTACCGGACCTTCTACCACAGAAGGAGAAACTACTGCTACCGTCATTGCAGGAGAACAGTATAAAGGCAATTTTTTCAAAAACACTTTCCTTGGAAAACACTATAGAACGACTTGGGCTCAACCCATTGCTGATATGCCTTATTTGGATTTAGACACCATACATGGTGGATTGATGCCTTACTCAAAAGGTGGAGGGGCACAAACGGTTTCCCTAAAGTTCAAATCGGGAGATGGTCAAATTTTCGCCTTCCGATCTGTAAACAAGACACCTACAAAACGAATGGATAAGGATTTAAAGCCGGGGCTATTCGGTTACGTGACACAGGATAAAACATCTCATCAACATCCTTTTAGCTCTACCATTCTCGGGCCGATGATGGATCGATTAGACCTCCCACATTCTATGCCCAAGCTATACTTGATGCCTGACTCTCCAAAGTTAGGCGCTTTCCGAGAGGAGTTTGCTGGAATGTTCGGAACGCTAGAGCTAAAACCAAAAGGAAAGAAAAAACAAGAGGTCGGTTTTGAAGGAGCTTATGATGTGGAAAGTACGATGCAGGTTTATCGGAAATTAATAGACGACAATGACAACAAAATAGATGTTGGAAATTTTGTCCG
>CAZDTI010000531.1:0-544 GCA_964508085.1 uncultured Saprospiraceae bacterium
CGTAATTTTAATCCTAATATGTGTGGCGCTGCAAAGATTACCGTTGCTGAGGTAGAAGAACTAGTTCCTGTTGGAGAACTAGATCCAAATCAAATACATATTCCTGGCATCTTTGTACAAAGAATTTTTAAAGGTGCACATTTTGAGAAACGAATAGAACAACGAACTGTAAGACCAAAGAGTTAGGAATTATGTTAGACAAAAACGGAATTGCAAAACGCATAGCAAGAGAGGTAAAAGACGGTTACTATGTCAATCTTGGAATCGGGATTCCAACTCTGGTAGCCAATTTTGTAAGAAATGATATTGAAGTAGAGTTTCAAAGTGAAAATGGCGTTCTTGGTATGGGCCCTTTCCCTTTTGAAGGTGAGGAAGATGCGGATGTTATAAATGCCGGTAAGCAGACTATTACAACTTTACCGGGTGCTTCTTTTTTTGATTCAGCTATGAGTTTCAGCATGATAAGAGGCCAACATGTAGATCTAACCATACTTGGTGCGATGGAAGTTGCCGAAAATGGGGATATCGCCAATTGGAAAATTCC
>CAZDTI010000531.1:554-5669 GCA_964508085.1 uncultured Saprospiraceae bacterium
GACCTAGTAGCAAGTGCTGAAAATATTATTGTAGCCATGATGCACACTAATAGAGCTGGAGCTTCCAAGTTGTTAAAGACATGTTCGCTACCGTTAACAGGAGTTGGATGTGTTAAGAAAATCGTAACCAACATGGCTGTAATAGAGGTTACACCACAAGGTTTTAAATTATTGGAGCGCGCACCAGGTGTTTCTGTTGAAGACATTAAAAATGCTACTGAAGGCCATTTAATCGTAGAAAGTGATGTTCCTGAAATGGAATTGTGACAAATACAAAATACAAAGATTCATAGACCGCAATTTATATTGCGGTTTTTTTGTAAGTGAATATTTCAACACGTATCTCAAATGTTAAAAAAATATGCATTTTATCGAATTATAAAGCATTACAACTGATTAATTGAAAAAATGTTTCATATTAGCAGACCCAAATGAAAATTAAATTGACCTTAATCTACCATAGATTTAACTTAATGATTTTTGCCCCAAGTCTAACATAAACTTTTGCTTATGAAAACCAAAACTACTCTACCAGAAACTACTCAAGACGAAAATATATTTGTGTCAAACTTAAAAGATACCGTAAGAGTAATTGAAGGTGTTTTAAAATTAACCAAAAAGTTGTTCATGCTATAATCCTTTAGGAATAGCATGAATTAATTTTTTGGTATATGCTTGCTTGGGCGACTCGTATATCTTATCAGCATCACCAATTTCTTCAATTTTCCCGCGATTCATTACGAGTAACTGATCTGCCATATATTTTACAACGGCCAAATCGTGAGAAATAAATATATAGGTGAATCCAAATTGTGACTTCAAGTCATTCAAAAGGTTTAAAACTTGAGCTTGTACTGAAATATCCAAAGCCGATACAGATTCATCACAAACAATCAGTTCTGGTTCTAGGGCAATAGTTCTTGCTATGCCAACACGTTGACGTTGACCGCCTGAAAACTCGTGAGGATATTTGTAAAATGAAGCGTTATCCAGACCTACTTTATCCAGAATTGTCATAACTTTCTCTTTGCGTTCTGTATCAGAATTTCCAATACCGTGGACTTTCATTGGCTCCATAATTGCATTACCCACCGTTAATCTCGGATTAAGTGACGCAAATGGGTCCTGAAAAATAATTTGAATATCCTTACGTAATTGTCGTAACTCACTTTTGGTTAAGTTGGTAATAACCTTGCCCTTGAACTTTATTATGCCAGAAGTAGCTTTATCTAGTTGAAGTATCGCATTGCCTAAAGTAGATTTTCCACAACCAGACTCTCCAACCAAACCGATGGTTTCACCTGGAAACACCTTAAAGCTTACGCCATTGACAGCTTTAAAAGGAATGTCCTGAGAAAATAAACCAGTTTTGGAAAGGTAGGTTTTCTCAACATCAATAACTTCTAAAAGAGGCTGTTTGGCATATAAGTCTTTATGATGTTCTTCTCTATCTCTTTTTGAAATAAGACTCTTGTCTACGTCATCCGCCATAAAATCAGAAATCGTAGGTAGTTGCCTTAGCCTAAATTCTGCCGACGGTCTTGCACCAATTAACGCTTTGGTATAACTATGTTTAGGCTGCTTAAAAATGGAATAGGTATCGTCTTGCTCCACTATTTCACCTTTATACATCACTAGTACTTTGTCAGCTAATTCAGAGACTAGAGATAAGTCATGAGAAATGAATAAAATCGTCATTCCCGTTTCTTCCTGAATCTGTTTTAGGAGCAGTAGGATTTCTTTTTGTACGGTTACATCCAAAGCCGTAGTGGGTTCATCAGCAATAAGTAATTGAGGTTTACATGCAATGGCCATAGCGATCATAACACGTTGTTTTTGACCACCTGATATTTCATGAGGATAAGACCTATAAATTCTATTAGGACTGGGAAGTTTTACTTTTTCAAAAAGTCCAAGGACTTGAGCTTTTATCTCTTTAGACGATAATGCCGAATGTTGCATCAAGATTTCTTCAACCTGTTTGCCACACCTCATTGAAGGGTTCAAAGAACTCATGGGTTCTTGAAAAATCATGGAAATGGTTTTACCACGAATTTCTTGAAAATCTTTATTTGATGTTTGGGTTAAGTCTTTACCATCAAAAGTTATGGAACCAGATGATATGGTTAAGACATTTTTTGGTAACAGTCCCATGATGGCTAATGAAGATACGGATTTCCCTGAACCAGATTCACCGACTATTGCCACTATTTCATTTTTATTTAAGCAGTAGGATATAGATTTAATAATCTTTGTTTCATTTTCCTGCTTAAAAGTGGAAATACTTAAATTAACAACATCAAGTAGTGTTTCTTTTGCCATAGGTAAATGTAGTTAATTTCCTCAAAAGTGCTGAGGTAAAACCATAATGAAAATTTTAATCAATGCATTTCATCGAAAACGTTTTCGCTAAACTTTGATTTTAACAAAATTTTAATATTTTCGTTCGATTTTTATCACAAAAACCATTAACTATTTAAAAACTTTACATGAAAAACAAGATTACATTAATTTTAATGTGCTTTCTATGTTTAGGAAGCCTATTTGCCCAAGAAAGAGAATGTTCAACAATGGAAAATCTAGAGTACCGAAAACAACTAGACCCGCAGTTGGAAAGGAGAATGGAACAAATCGAAGAATTTACCCAAGCAAGAGTATCCGAAATGCAGACCAACAGGATTGATGGTGATATTATTACTATTCCTGTTGTAGTACATGTTATCTACAGTAACTCTAATGAAAATATAAGTGATGCTCAAATCTTATCTCAAATACAAGTTTTAAATGACGATTTTAGAAGATTAAATGCTGACGCAGACAATACATGGTCTCAGGCTGCAGATACGCAAATACAATTCTGTATGGCAACTGTCGATCCAAGTGGAAATACTACTAATGGTATTACTAGAAAGTCTTCTAGCAGAACGTCTTGGGGAACTAATGACGCTATGAAATCCTCTGCTCAAGGTGGTGTAAGCCCTTGGGATACATCAGAATATCTTAATATGTGGGTCTGTAATATCGGAGGAGGTATCCTTGGATATGCGCAATTCCCAGGAGGAAGTGCAGCTACAGATGGCGTTGTTATGAGTCCACAGTATTTTGGAAGTAGTGCTGGTGGTTCAGGATTTTATCTCTCTGCGCCATTCGACTTAGGTAGAACAACAACACACGAAGTAGGTCACTTCTTAAATTTAAGACATATCTGGGGAGATGGAAATTGTAATGCTGACGATTTTGTTGCGGACACACCAACTTCTGATGCTGCTAACTATGGTTGCGCAACAGGTCACGTATCCTGTAGTAGTGTAGATATGGTCCAAAATTATATGGATTATAGTGATGATTCTTGTATGAACCTATTTACACAAGGTCAAAAAGACAGAATGCGTGCTGTTTTAGGAGTTGGAGGCTCGAGAAGAAGTTTAGCCTTGTCTGATAAATGCGATGTTGGAGGAACAACACCTACATGTACTGATGGTATTCAAAATGGAGATGAAACTGGAGTAGACTGTGGCGGCTCATCTTGTGCACCTTGTCAAACAGGATGTAGTGATAATCAAGTTAATGTATCTATTACTTTAGATAACTATCCTGAAGAAACAGCATGGGCAATTACAAATAGCAGTAATCAAACTGTTGCTTCAGGGTCTTACTCGTCTGCAAATCCAGATGGCTCTACTGTAAGTGAAGACTTATGTTTACCTGATGGTTGTTATACGTTTACTATTACAGATGCCTACGGTGATGGTATTTGCTGTTCTTATGGTAATGGATCATATGCTGTTACTGATGCATCAGGTAGTCTGGCTTCTGGTGGCTCATTTGCAAGCTCAGAAGCTACAGATTTCTGTTTAGGAACAACAGCACCAACTTGTACTGACGGAATTCAAAACGGAGATGAAACAGGAGTAGATTGTGGTGGTTCGTCATGTGCACCTTGTGTAACACCACCAACCTGTGATGATGGCATTCAAAACGGTGATGAAACTGGTATTGATTGTGGTGGATCATCATGCGCACCTTGCTCTACAGGTGGAAGCGATATTTTAAATGAAAGTTACTTTGAAACTGGCTGGGACGGTTGGTCTGATGGAGGAAGCGATTGCTACCGTTATAGAGGGTCTCGTTCTTATGAAGGACAATATTCTATTAGGATAAGAGATAATTCGGGTACAGCATCTGCAATGACATCTCCAAGTTTTGACTTAAGAAGTTATAATCAGGTTGAAGTTGAGTTTTATTTCTATGCAAACAGTATGGAGAATGGTGAGGATTTCTGGGTACGTTATTACAATGGCTCGTCATGGACTACGGTTGCCACCTACGCTAGAGGGACAAACTTTAATAATAGTACTTTCTACTCGGCAACAGTAACTTTAGATGCTTCGCAGTACAATTTTGCAAGCAACTCGCAATTTAGATTTCAATGTGATGCCTCAGGAAACAATGATCAGATATATATTGATCAGGTAACAATCACAGGAATTGGCTCTGGTACAAGAGGAAAAGGAGATACTTTAGAGGTAATTAGAACTCTTGATACAGATGATGGTTTTGATTCTGAAGAGGATTTTATAATCTATCCTAACCCAGTTAAAGGCACTATTCTATATGTAAAACTTTCTGGTAATGCAGAAGCATCTTTTAGAATAATTAATATGCTAGGTCAAACAGTTCTTAAAGGAAATTCTATTAAAGAAATCAACGTTTCTAGTTTGAAATCTGGAATGTACTTTATTGAAGTTAATGATGGAGATGAAGCTATGACCAAAAAATTCATTAAGCAATAACACTAACTGTTTATTGTAATACTAAAAAGTCCTGATGAAAATCAGGACTTTTTTATATATGTTTTATTTCATTGCTATTCAGTAATTCATCACCTCGCAGTCGTAATAGAATTTGCGCTACAGCTATAGTGTCTTTTTCACAGTAGTTGATAATGCGATCAATATCATTATCTTCATAATAAACACGATAGACTTCACTACCATCAATATCATCTTTTGGTGAAGGAATACCAAGAACATTGGTCAAAAGCTTTAAAGAGGTATAAGTTTTATAATCTCCAAATTTCCATAGTTCCAGCGTATCTAAATGAGGTACTTCCCA
>CAZDTI010000532.1:0-5660 GCA_964508085.1 uncultured Saprospiraceae bacterium
AGTACACAGGACTAGATTATAAAAAAACACCGTTGTCTGATTAAAAAATCATTCAGCGGTATCACCGTAAGCAAGTTGTTACAACTACTTACGATTAACCATTTTTTATTAATCTAAACCCTTTGTTATGTCCACAGCTAAAAAAGCAACAACCACTTCTACTAAGCCAACCAAAAAACGAGGCCGTCCCAAGAAAAAAGCTTCTACTCCTCCCCTTTCCGTAAACAAAACAATTGTCACCATTCATCCGGATGGGATCATCACCGTTGAGAAAACGGAGGAAACCGTTACCGAGCAGGTAATGACTAAAGGTGCATCCACCTAAAGGAGCCACTATCTAAGGATCCTTTCCACATTATTCATTTTTCAAAACCTAAACCCTTTACACCATGGCCACTAAAAAAACGCTTCCTGTAAAAACCATTATTACTATCCATCCGGACGGTATCATCACTGTTGAAAAACAAGAAGTAACCGTCACGGAACAAGTAATGAGCAAAGGTGCTTCCACTAGATAAGATTTAATCTTTTGCCTGTGTACACTGCCTCTGGTCTCTCAGGCCGGAGGCGTGTTTTTCTCACGAAAAGGAGATGAGGTAATGGGGAGATTAGGAGATAAGGTTTCCCACTAACGCGAAATCGCACGTATTAAGGGAAACCTCATCCACCCCATCTACCTCATCACCTCATCTCCTTTAAAAATTAACCCATGCTAGAACCCAACATCGAACACCTCCTCGACAAAGGAGCTCTCGTCCTCTTCTTCCTCATCGTCCTATGGATTGTTTACAAATACTTGAACATCCGATTTGAAGCGATGAAACAAGACATCGAACGAGAAATCAAAGCGAAGCGAATCCGTGGTACCGGTAACTTCTACATCAATGGTGATCCACCGAAAGTTGGGAACATTGATATTGATTTAATTTGGGGTGTTTCGGATAAAGAATAAAGCTGTCTGAGAACAGAATGATATTTACTTTGATGATTTAGTTTTTTGTTTCCGTTTGTGATCCCGCCTTCGACAACGGTTGTTGTGCGGGATTTTTTTCAACCTCTTTTCTAACCTACTAAAACATACCTATGCCAAAATCTAAAAATGGAAATCCGTATCGAACGGGTGAAGTTGTTGTTTGCCCTCCAGGAATGGCAGTGCCGCCTGAAGAAGGATTCACTCCTTTCTGGGAGAAAGAATTGGGGCTGCTTTATGTGACCAATAAAGATGCACGAAAAGTGGATTTGTCCATCGGCTGCGCTATTCGCTTTGAAATTCTTTCAACTGCAACACCTCGTAAGACTAATGTTACGATTGTGTACAATATTTCTAATCTGTAATTTATGAGGACTTGGATGACGGAGTTTCAAGCGGTCTGTGCCAAGACTGGCGAACTCAAAACCTATGGTGGGCCGAACCTAGTTCGGCTCACTTGGGAGAGCGCGCAAGAGTGGTGTTATGAGAATGCGGGGCACCTTGTAGTGGTGGGCCAGCTGCTGATGGAGATTCCAGCGAAGCGTGGCGAGGATGGAACCTACTACCCCGATTGGGAGGAAGCCACGAATTATGATGGTGATGAAAATTGGAATTGAAAATACCTATTATCGTATCATTCTCTTTAAGTCAAATACCTTCTTCCAAGGACCTTCTACTTCACACACTTTCTCAAATGTCTTGATGGCAACTTCAACAAATTCTTAATAAAATTCCGGTTCGGTCTAGTCGTCAATTGTAAATAGTATTCCAAAATAAGACCGACTCTTCCACAGAGCCTTCTATATTCAGAATCACTAAGATTATTAGCTTTCGAAAAATTCGGGTCATTAAACGGCAGACCTTCTTGTAAGTGATCAGCGAGATTAGAAAGAAGTTTTCTTTTTTTCATAGTAATGATGGTTTTAGTCAACAAATGCAAGTTAATACATTTATCTCTTTACCACATCATACTACCAGCTTAACAAAAAATAACAATACATCTACATTATTCAATCTCTAGTCAAAAACTCCGCCCAGATCGGATAGTGATCCGAGATCTTCCAAGACAATTCATTCTTCGTCAGCGTCTGCCCCGACAATATTTTATCTATAAAATCGTAATTCCCACCTCTTGCATATTCCAACGATAATCTCGGTGTTCCCTTATCCCCCATAAACCAGGCAATGTGGTCATAATATTTTGTCTTATCGAAAATAGAACGGGTAACCATCTGCATATCCGCAGGAATAAATAAACCCTCAGAGATGAAAGTCTCGTGCAACAAATCTCCTCTTTTTTCAATATTAAAATCACCCAAGGCGATCAGGTTTTTGTCGTAGGCATTTTCATCTTTCCCCCATTTCGATAACCACTTTGCGATGGCTTTCAATTCCGGAATCCGATCTTTGGCTTTCGTCCCATAGAGAATATGTAAGGTTACCAGTATAAACGATTTGTCATTCATTTTAAAACTAACCGCATATGGCGTCCTCGCAAATTGAGTAGACATGGCTTCTTCATCTATCTTATTGAGTTCTTCTTTGGGAACAACCAACTCACTCGCCAAACCAGATAACTGAACTCTTCTGGAATCAAAAACATAGGCCATCCGCTCTCCATTACCAGCGGAACCTTTGGTGACATCCGTCAAGATGAATCCCCAGTGGCCTCCTAAGAATTCCATCATCGCTCGGAGCGCTGAGATATTGGCTTTCACTTCCTGAATCGCTATGACATCGAAACGAGAAACGACTTCCGCAATGGAAGCGATACTCAACAAATCTCGCTTGGGACTGTCTCCTTTCCCAGACTTCCAATCTGGTGTGAATTTTCCAAAGGCTCTGATGTTCCAGGAGGCGATTAGCAAGTTGCGGTCTACTTTTTTAGCGGGGATGTGTGCGTCTAGATCTTCTTGGAGGGTCGCTAGGGAATCCGTGACGTACTTGTGACGGGTGAGTTTTGATATGTCTGTCATTTTGCCTGTGAGTTGAAATATTTAATCTAGTTCTTTGTGAGGGTAGTAATTTAAGGATTCTTTTGGTTGTTTCATAAGTTGCAGCTGGTAATCTAGCACTTTGCTAGTTCCATGCCAAGACATACATGTAATCTCAAAGTAGTTGATCGATCAACAATCATTCTTACATCTAACTCAGCAAACAAGCCAATCCACTCAAAGGCAAAAATAAGATTCGATCAAAACTTACTTAGTTCTTCAAAACAAACAATCATGAAAAAACAAAAATACTCTTCACCAGAAATCCTTATTGATCTGAAAAAACTCAAACCTTACCTTTCCATATTTTTAAAGGAAGGCAAGCATTCTTTTGATCCAATTATAAGAGCGATCCTTAAACACAAGGGATTCACGGAGGACTCGAATACGAGCATCCCGACACCAAAAGAGCTGTCTGTATTATGTGGTTTTAAGCCAGATAAATTCAGACGGGAACTGATAAAGTGCTATGAAACCTTGTTCAATACGCAATGGGAACACTACAATTTATTCGAGCTGGAAATCGAAGAAGTGGAGTTTCGTTTAGAGATTTCTCTTTTTGGTAATTCGTTGACGATTAAGACAAAGTCTTTACCTCTGGTTCCCCGCGTTGGAGAAAATTTTGAAATCCCTTTTTTTAGAGCGAAGTTAGGCACAACGTTTTTTTATGTTAAGTCCATCGACCATTCGATTGAAGGGAAGAAGCAGATAGTCACTATTTGGTTGATGGCTGGGCACTATAATATGCATCGGGAATTGAAACAGAGTAAGGCTTATCTTAGGCAGGAGATTAGTTTTGGTGAGTATTTTGGTAATGGGATCGATGATACGAGGTATTAGGTTGTTTGGATTCCTACTTCACACACTTCATCAAGTGCCTTGATGGCAACTTCAACAAGTTCTTGATAAAATTTCGATTCAGCCTGATCGTCATACTTATAGCTTATCATTTATTACTCTCTTTCAGGATCCCAGTGCTTTAAAGCAAAATTAACAATATCCATTTGTCTCTTTTTAATTTCACCTTTTCCCCAGTTGTTTTTAAATGGTTCTAATTTTTGTCTTGAGATTAAGGTAGATTCAGTTGATCGATCAGAAGGTAGATTGTTACCATCACTAGCGTTTCTGCTTCTTGTGCTTAATACCATATTCCCGATATTATGAAGATATTTTTGATTAAACTCTTCCTCATACTCAACCTTGTATGGATTTTGAGGTGTCCAGTGGTCAATTGTGTTTTCAAATCTTGCAGAGCCGCCATATAAATTTGCAAACTCAGGGTAAAGCATAGCAGGTTCTCCTACCTCTTCTCTAAGTTTGTTTTCATACTTCCATAATAAATATCGTGATAACCTAAAGTAGTGATTATCACCTTCAAGGTAATTGGTAAAATCACGTTCAAAACTCCAATAATGTTTAAAGCCATATTTTGCATCATTAAGCAGCGCCTTTTTCAATTCTTGAATATTACCTTTAAAATTTAAAGCTCGACTGGGTAAATAATTCGTGTAGTAATTACCATTTGTGTATTTCAATTTGAAAAGTATAATCTCTACTAACCTTACAAGTGCTTCTCTTATAGTATCTGAAACTTGAAAATGATAGAGCTTCAAAAGAAGAGGAAACGAATTAGGGGTATCTAAATAAAGTACATCTGCGATATAACTTAATTCTTCTCTTTTTTTCTGAATCGATAAGGAATGCTCGAATGACTCTTTCAGATTAACCGCAAAATCTTTTATCCATTTTTGTTGATTGGATTCAGGTTCCTTATTGAATGTATTTTTAATCCTTTCCATAGCAGTTCCCGCCAAAGCAATAAAAGCTGTAGTATGATAGCTTAGTATTTGATTCTCGTTTACAATCTCAATTTTCTCAAGCGATCTATAAATTGATTCAAATTCTTTTTCAATATAGTTTATAGCAAAATTTGGATCTGTTTCTGTGGTTTTACACGAAAGGTAAATCTGTAACATCAAATAAGCTTTCAACTTTTCAAGATCCGTAAGATCTTTACCTCGGTCATTTTGAAAGGTAAAAATTTGAGTTGCTTCGGCTTTATCTTCAACAGTATCAGTTGTTATTTTTGCATTTTCAATCAATTGCTTCCAATGAATAATAGTACCAACATCAACTTTTGCTATTTCTTTACTAAAATATTTTTCAGCTGCAATTATTCTTTTCCTTGATTTAGTGTCTGCAGTATCTGAACGATTCTCAATAACAATATTAATGAAAAAATTATTGTCATAATTTACCGTTTCAAATTTCTGCTTCTCGTCGGTACTGAAAAAATATTCATTATAAATATTAGAAGTTTCTTTTTCCATTTCAGGCTCGCCCTGCAACCGTCTGTAAATACAACTCATTAAAATTACAGCGGTTGTCAATCGCTGTTGTCCATCAATTATCCAAAACTTATTTCTATCATTTTTATCTTTCTCAAAAAGGAAGTGCCCTAAATGATATTGGGGTACATTTATGGGATGTTCTTTAAGGTCAGTTAAAAATTGAGGAACTTGTTTGTCTTCATCTTTTCCTACTTCCCAAGAATATGCACGTTGATAGTTAGGCACGGCAAAGGTGTTCTTTCTAGGGCTAAAAATATCTGATATGGTGCTTTTGTAATTCATTTTGTATTAGAGGGTCTAAATAATTATGTGTAAACTACTTTCGGAGTGTTTTAAATTTTTATA
>CAZDTI010000533.1:0-5646 GCA_964508085.1 uncultured Saprospiraceae bacterium
CCCAAATTTGTCCTTCTTGCAATTCTCCATCACCGGTTAAGACATAGACGATTTTGTCATCGCCATCTAGGCGTTTGGCCTGAGCGGCTCCAATAGCAACCGAAATCCCTTGTCCCAAGGAACCAGAAGCTACGCGGATACCAGGCAGTCCTTCATGAGTAGCCGGGTGACCTTGTAATCGGGAACCAATTTTCCGAAAGGTAGCCAGCTCCTCCACAGGGAAATACCCACTGTGCGCCAGGATGCTGTACCAAACCGGAGAGATGTGTCCGTTGGATAAGAAAAATAAATCTTCGCCCTTACCTTCCATGTTGAAAGAAGGATCATGATCCATAATTTCGAAGTATAAGGCGGTGAAGAATTCAGTACACCCAAGAGAAGCTCCCGGGTGGCCGCAGGTAGCATAATGCACCTGTCGGATAATGTCTCTACGAACCTGAGAGGCGATCCGTTCGAGTTTTTGCAAATCTGCCATTTTTTGATACAGTTTGGAGTAGTTGAAAAATTAGAGACTATTAAACAAGTCCATAAAACTAGAACGGCAGCAAAAGTAGAGAATTATTAAAGGAATTATGTAAAAAGAGTGGGAATTATGCAGCTTCAATTTCAAACGGTATTGTCATCCTGAGGTTTTTAAAAACAGAATTGATGTTGTGTTTATTCTTATGGCCACGGAACCCTATTCGAATGACAGCATGTCTCCTGTCATTTTGAGCGAGCGTAGCGAGTCGAAAGATGAGGAGGTGCGTCTTCTTTTGTATTTTGAGCGGCCTGCCCTGAGCCAGTTCGTACCGGAACTGGCGGGCTTGTCGAATGGAAGGTACGAGTCGAAAAATCTTGCTAATTGGGAAGGAGTTAGCTTTCTCTCGAAATCTCTGAACAAAAAAAGTACAAATACGCCTGAAGGTAGGTTAGAAGATTTTGATTGTTGTTCAAATTTTGATTTTTAAAACGCAAAAGAGCAACCCGTCATCCGACAAGTCGCCCTTTTTTTGCTTTGCTAAGCGAATCGCTGCTAGTTGATAGTTTCGTTCAAATCTTTTCCAGGCTTGAACTTTACAACGTTCTTACTAGGGATTTTGATTTCTGCACCAGTCTGTGGGTTTCTTCCAAGACGCGCCTTACGGTTTGTCATTGTGAAAGTACCGAAACCAGTTAAAGAGACTTTGCTGCCATCTTTAAGGGTTTCACCAATACATCCGATTACGGAGTTGATAGCTTCTGCGGCCATGGTCTTAGACATGTTTGTGTCTTCTGCTACTCGGCTGATTAGATCTGCTTTGTTCATCTTATAAAATTTTATAAGTTAATAAATAAGAAATTAGGGTGTGGACAACAGGTCCTCAAATCATTTCTGAAATGTTCTTTACGTGACGAAAGCCACGGTACTATTTTTGTATCTTTGATCGTTCTTTTAACAATCAGATCATTTATAATTCTCAATATGAAAAAGATTCTTCAGCTCTGCTTCTTTTGCGCCTTCCTACTCTTTATCGGAACGGCTACCTCTTCTTGTAGTAAAAAAACAGGATGTCCGATGAATGAATCTGTTCACGCTAAACCAGGAAAGAATGGAAAAATGAAATCGAAAAAGGGCAAATCTAATCTCTTTCCTAAAAACATGCGTAAGAGAGGACGATAGTAGTGTTTCGATTGATATTCAGTGGTTTACGTATACTGTTCATCACTGCTTTCCCGCCTGATATACAGTTTTACTACATTTAGTAATCTTTTTCTTGCGTATATCTAAAATCCCTATACGAGGTGTATTTCAGAAAGTTCCAGCAAAAAGCCAGTAAATAGGGGAATTTTGAAGAGTTTTTTGCTTTAAAGAGATTAGGTAGATGAGGAGATGAGGCAGATGGAGGTCTCTTAACATGCATAATATCTCGTTAGTGGGAGACCTCATCTGCCACATCCACCTTACCTACCCCTTATCAAGATATCCGCTGAAATTGAAAAAAATATTACTTGAGAGCTTCGCTTAAACCATCTCCAATAAGGTTGAAAAAGGTAACTGTAAGGAAAATTGCAAGTCCGGGGAGGACGGTTAGCCACCAGTAAGAAAGGTAATTCCGACCTTTGGAAAGTAGGGTGCCCCAAGTGACATCTCCGCTACCTATGCCAAGAAAAGACAAAGTAGATTCAGCCAGAATCGCACTCGCCATTCCAAAAGCAATCACAATTAAAATAGGGGTCAAAGCATTCGGCAGCGCATGTTTTCGAATGATACGCCAGGAAGAGTAACCAAGTGCTTGAGCTGCCTCAACATATTGCAAGTTGCGCACTCTTAGCATCTCTCCTCGGGCAAATTGGGCAATTACGGTCCAGCTAATCAATCCAAGGATCAACATAATATTGAAAATGGACTTGTTGCTAAAAAGGGGCAGTAAAGCAAGTATTAAAAATAAACCGGGGATGGTATTGATGCTTTCAATAAACCGCATGATGATCAAGTCAATGCCTACGGTAATCTTTTTATTCAAAAATCTAATTCGCTCTAATAGCCAAGCGACACCGTTAGTTAACAATATAATTGCAAGAAACAATAAAAGGCGTTTTATCCATTCTAGTAAAACATTGCTTTCTGTCAATAAATAAGTACGTATACCAAAAGCATAATAAATCGCCAGTAATAAACCTACAACGTTTAGCAGTAGTCTAATCCGTGAAAGCTTCATTTTCTGATCTCCAAAATATCCAGCTACCGCTCCAAAGAATAAACCAATAATAGTAGCAATCAACATGCTTACAATTCCAACCATCAAAGAAATCCTCGTCCCTTGAACCATGCCGGCAGCCATGTCTCGACCAAGGTCGTCAGTTCCCAACCAGTGCCGAAATCGTAAGGAGGATACATCTTGTTTTGCAAAAGGACTTTTACCGGTATTTTTTTTGTCAATGTTATTGGCGTTATAAGGAATCATAGCGCGAATTACAGATTCATAATTCATTTTTACCCAATCGGTATTTACCAGTTCTTTTCCCCATTTGCTCCAGCCCATGTCAACTGCGATTTCCTTAAAGACAGGAAAGTGGTTCTGACCATTTATTTTTGCATAAATCGGTTTGTCGTTAGCAATAAAAGGATTTAAAAGAGCAATTAATAACAAAATAACTACGCCTCTGAAAGCCCACAAGGCAGGTTTGTTCTTTCGAAAACGCCGCCAAACCATCTGCCAATAGCGAGGCCGATCAGAACCTTGTTCTAATACTGCTAACATCTCGCTTTGTTGTTTCTTTCCAAAAAACATTTAGTACAACTTTTAACTATTACGATATAAATATTTTAATACCGCACCCTCGGATCAGCTAAGGCATAACATATATCTCCTAATAAATTAGCCACCATCGTTAATAAAGCAGTTAGTAATAAAACGGTATATACAAAAGGCCAATCTTGTGCTAAGATAGAATTAAACATTAAACGGCCCATTCCTGGAATAGCAAAAATAAATTCAACCACAAGAGCGCCTGCTAAAAGTTGCGGAATGGTCATGGCCATCAAACTGATAAGTGGAAAAAGTGCATTTCGGAAAGCGTGTCTCCATAAGATGGATTTTTCTCCCAGCCCCTTCGCTCGAGCTGTGCGTATAAAATCCTGATCAAGTACTTCTATCATGCTGCCACGTATTTGTCGTGTTACATAAGCTGTGCCTGCAAAGGATAAACAAAAGATAGGGAGTATCAGGTGGCTACCCCTTTCCCAAAAACGATCCCAGAAGGGAGCACTTCTTCTAAGCTCACCCAGCCCTGGGCCGGGGAAGAGGTCCATCCATTGACCGTACTCTGGCGTAGTAAAGAACACAAGGAGTAGCGTAGCGACCCAAAAGCCTGGCAAAGAGAATAAGGCAAATAAAAAGATAGAGACATAGCGATCTACTCGTTTGTCTTTTTTGCTGGCAAGGAATATTCCCAAAGGAATACTGATACTAAAAATGATAATTAAAGCACAAATATTCATAATCAAGGTCCAGTATAAGGCTTCACTTATTTTTCGGGAAACAGGTCGGCCATCATCATAGGAATAGCCAAAATTACCTTGGAAAAATTGACTCATCCAATTGTGGTACTGATTGTCCAGTCCCCACCATTTGATGTCTGGTACATAGAGTCGCCAAATACTTTCGTTGTCTAGTATTTTGGTGTAAGCTGTATTTGCAAATGAGATATGCTTTTTGAGAATTGTGTTTGTATTGGAATCTGTTTCAGAAAGTACATTAAAGAGTCGTTTGATTTCTTCCTCTTTGTGTTGAATAAAAAGTTGAGCAGTTACTCTCCGAATTTCAATATAGTCGTCATTGCGTAAGCTGTCCGGCGTGTTTTGGATGGCTCTGTCCAGTGCAAGTAATCCGTGAAAATATTGTTGAATCTCTGGCCAGTTGCCGTGTCTGTTGATGAGCCGAGTGAGGTTGTCTCTACTGCTCTTTCTAACAATATGCTGAAGGCTGTCTGGGAAAGCAACAGAGGAAAGGCTGAAATAAAAAGCAGGCTTATCCAGTCCCAACCGTTTGGCTGCTCTTTGATAAGCCTGCTCGTCAAAAGTTGTTCCGTCCATGCCTTCGCCCTCTCGTTCTGCGGGATCTCCAGGGACTGCTTTGCTCAGCGCAAAAATCAGCAGAGAGACCAGCAACAAAGCCGGAATAAAAAGAAGTAATCGCTTTAGTAAATAGTTGACCATCTAAACGAATGAAGCAAACGATTAATGAAATAAACTCTCCGTATATCCCGGGCTACGCAAGGTAGGTTTCGTGTTTTTGAATTTATTGCTGAGAATCATTCTATCTAAAGGGGCATATAAGCAAATCCATGTTTGCTCATCGTAGATGATTTGTTGTAGTTTTATGTACAATTCTTTACGTCTGACATCATCGTTGGTTTTTCGTAATTCCTCTATGATGGCGTCTGATTCTGCATTTCCAAAACCACTTCGATTTCCACCAGAAGGATTGTCACTAGAGGTATGCCACAGTTGGAAAGGGTCGTATAAATCTAAGTCAAAAGCAGAGGCTAGGGTGAAGGCATCGAAGTTGCGGGCTGCTAAGTCTTCGTATAATTTTGCTCGTGTCACTATGGTCGTCCCAACAGAAACACCCGCTTTTATAGCATCCTCTTTCAATATGGCAATGTTGTTCTTAGACACCTCACTATCGATAATTGTAATATTAACAATAAGAGGCGTTTTTTTACCTTTAATTACTTTGTCTAGGATGCCATCGCCGTCAGAGTCTTTCCAGCCCGCTTCTGATAACATTACTTTTGCTTTTTCAATATCGAAAGGAATAGGCTTTAGTGTTTTGTCGGTGTAATCCGCATTGGTAGGAAAAGGAGTGGCATAACGAACGGCCATACCTTTTTGAACAGTTTTAATTATTTCGTCCACATCAGTCAGATGAGCCAATGCTCGCCGTACTCTTTTGTCTGCTAAATGAGGTCGTTTTGAATTTAGACACATGAAGCTGAAGAATGGAAAATTAGGAGTAAGAAAGTCAAAATCCTTTCCGGCCTCACTTTCTTTGAATTCCATAAACATAGAAGGATTAATTCGAGCGGCCACATCTATTTGTCCATCCTTCATCGCGGTGATGGTTGCCATATCATCAGGGATGTTTTTGAAGATAATCTCCTCCGGATAGGTTTTGAGCA
>CAZDTI010000534.1:0-5641 GCA_964508085.1 uncultured Saprospiraceae bacterium
CGTCAATACCGGGTACCATTGGGATGTCGTATTTCAAAACGGCTTCTTTGGCAGCTAGCTTAGAGCCCATGATTTCTATGGCGTGGGTGTTCGGACCGATGAAGATGATGCCATTTGCAGTTACTTTGTTGGCAAATACCGCATTTTCACTGAGAAAGCCGTAGCCGGGATGGATTCCATCCGCTCCTGTAGCTTTTGCCGCTTCTATGATCTTGTCCATCACCAGGTAAGATTCTGAAGATGGCGCCGGCCCTAACAATACGGCTTCATCTGCGAAACGGACGTGTGGTGCGTTGCGGTCTGCTTCGGAGTATACGGCTACGGTTTTGATGCCCATTTGGCGGGCGGTGCGCATTACTCGGATGGCGATTTCACCTCGGTTGGCGATTAGGATTTTTTTCATTGAATTGAATTTACTATACTTTTCACATTACAACAAACACTCTCAACGGCTTCCATGTCTTTAAATATTTATTAACATAGTTCACCTCTCGATCTAAATTAGAGAGAAGAGTGGGCATATATTCTAAAATTTCTTCAAAAATGTATTTCTGCTTTTTCTTCTCTCTTATTACTTTTTTTCTTTATAAAGAAGATGACCGACTAGTTTAATTTTGTCCGCCATTCGAGGACTTCCCCAAGTCAATCCGAATTCTCTACGATCTACAACCAATGTCACCTGGATACCAAAAATATTTCCTTTTTTAGTTTCTTTATACCCTTTGACCCAGACAGAAACTTCTTGTTCCTTTTCAACTCCACAAACTATCAATTTACCAGTTGAAACATAAGTACTGTCAGAAGATGAACTTAGTTGATTAGAGGTATATGTAATTTCAGGATATTGTTCAACATTCAAAAATTTATCACTCTTAATACGTTCGGCTAAGCGCTCAGAAATTACGGCTACACTTGCAGCATCAACATTAAAAGTAATTGATGCATTTGTTAAGTCATTTAATGAATCAGTTACAATTTCGCCGGCAAAGGAATTGAATTCGCCAGTTCTAATAGAGAAATCTTCCCAACCTACTTCAAAGCGAAGATTTGAGTGAGAATTGTCAACAAGCCATGTTTCTTGAGAAAAAGAAGGTATTACAAACAAACAAGCTAGAAAAGAGATTAATAATTGCTTCATTATTTTAATTTTATTGTCAAGGTTGAAGATTGCTATTTTGCGTGGGTTGGCGATGAGGATTTTTTTCATTGAATTCTTTTTATTTTATTGGCAAGTCCATTTCTGTTCTAAAATAGAGTTCTTCCATTGTTATTTCGACATCTATGGATTGAAGTTTTATTGTTTTGTTCAATCCTTCATATCTGATAATTTGCCACAAATCACTATTGTCACTTTTATAATGTACATCAACGATATGTCTATCTTGTTCTATTAATACGTATTCTTTAAAGCTTTGTAATTGTCTATAAAAGTAAAATTTATCTCCTCTATCATATTCCGCAGTTGATTTCGAAAGTACTTCGACAATTAGAACAGGATTTATTACTGAATTCTTCTCTTCTTCTGATTTTTCTATCTCTCCACAAATCACCATGGCGTCAGGGTAAACAAAGCTATTTCTTTTTTTTATAAATATTTTGACCTCACTTGTAAAAGGAATGCATTTTGATCCTTTGTTTGATAATTTATTTCTTATTTCAGCGTAGGCATTTCCACATAGTAATCCATGATTTAATGTCCCTCCTGCTAATGCATAAATATCACCGTCATGATATTCATGTTTGGTTTTAGTCTCATTCTCTATCTTGAGGTATTCTTCAACTGAGATGTAAGGGGCTTTTTGAGGTTTCATATTAAATTGTGTTTAACTAGTAATAATATCTAACAATATTGCTTCATCCGAGAAACGGATGTGAGGTGCGTTTCGGTCTACTTCTGAGTATACGGCTACTGTTTTGATGCCCATTTGGCCGGCGGTGCGCATTACTCGGATGGCTATTTCACCTCGGTTGGCTATTAGGATGTTTTTCATTTATGAATGTTTTCTACCCTTTTAAATTTTATTTTTTTCCCAAATAACACTAAAAATAGGCTATCTGATTTCCTTTTATATTTAATCCTTACCGGTATTTCTTCATTTTGCCACACTTTAATCTCTTTCTCTCCCTTTTCATACCTTCCTTCTATAATTGAATAATGTCCTATTCCTCCGTTTCCTGCAACCGGAATTTTCACCTGCGCAATTGAAACTTCATCTTCTTTTTTCACCTCAAATAAAAAATATCCAGGAACCGGGGATAGTCCAGTCCAATTTGAAAAATTTGAATTATAATTTAATACTTCTATTTCCTGCTCAGATCTCCAATGCATTTTAAAAAATTATTAACAACGAATATCAATGAATCCTTCAATAATACTTTCCTCTATTTATGCCTCCATATCACAAAACTCCCCCCAAGCCCGCTCCCCAATCCGCTCCGTCATCCCCTCCACATAATAACTCCCCGCTCCCGGATCAACCACCCGATCCATATAGCTCTCCAACTGCATCAAATGTTGCACATTCAGCCCAATCCGCTGCGTAAAAGCAGTCCCTCCTTTCGTCTCTTTAGCATCCGAAGGATATACATACAATCGATCCGCACCACCAATCACTGCAGCCATAGCTTGTGCTCCCGCCTTTATCTTGTTATAATTCTCATCAGCAACCTGTGTCGATTCGTTCAAGTGAACAACAATATTTGCAGTGGCATCTAAACTTTCATCCCAGGCACCAACCACCTGCGTCCATAACAAACGCAAAGCACGAAGCGCAGCAATATTGACAAAATAACTATCTGTAAGACTAATGTTAAATTGAATGGAATGGAGGTAATCTTTTAGATCAAGGCCTTCTTCATTCAAAGTAACCAGTAGTTGGTTGCCTTTATGAATCGTTTGTGCCAATGCGGCAACTATTTTTTCCTTTTCAGTAAATTGATTAGTAGTCTCAATACTCAAAAAGCAACCCTTTGGTAAATGCTTTGTTATTTCCACCAAATGCTTCAACTCTTTTTCCTCCGAAATTGGACTCCCCACCACATCTACCGAACAAGCCACATTATTAGGGTCTTGCCCTTTCTGTTGAATAACTGCCAAAAAGCGTTCGGTCAATTGTTTCCATGATTCCTGACTGACTTTGAAGTGGGTACTGATCCATTCCAATTGAATACCATCAAGAAGTAAAGCTAAGTCTTCTTCTGAGGGCGTATGTGTCAATTGAAAACAAAGTGCATTGGCGCCCGCAGTCAACAATTGAAGCGCCTCGGCATTTGCAGCTTTGAAATCGGAAACGAAGATTAGGACTCCAAAGTCCCAAGTATTCGTATTTTTATTATTATAAATCGGCTGAAAATGCTGAGACCGATCCTCTGCATGTGCAATCGGTGAAAAGACCAAATCTTCCGTCAAAGCCCAGTCCAGTGATTCAAGGGCCTTTCCCTTCAAGTCCTTAGTGACTTTGGCCAACCAATCCGCTTTACTTTGCTTTTCAAACTTGTCAAATAATGAACTCATTGATTTGTTTTATAGAAACCTTTTTATGGGCGATGTTCGACACCCGAAGAGGTCGGAAATTCTTTGTTTATTTTAGCTAATCTACTATGACCTCGCCGAGGGCATTTTAGGCGCCCCAAAATTAACAAACTATTCCCAAACAAAGGAATTTGTCCTAAATGAATAAAAGCTGTAGAAACCTTCCTCAGAATTCTTCGTTTTCCTAGAAGATATTATACATTTGAGCAATGCTCGGGAAGGGTGGATAAGGGTAGAAAATGGCAGTTGAGGGTGGATAAGGGTTCCCCCTAACGTCTATTTAGGCGCAAACTAAGGGAACCCTTATCTGCCATCATCCACCCTTATCCCCCCTTATCTACCCTCCTAACAATTCTTTCACCTCAATAGAACAAAATTCAATGAAAACACAGCAAGGATTCACCTTAATGAACCGAGAAGAATTTAAAACTTGGTTGAAAAAGCAAAATGTAAGTCGGAAAATAACCATGATCCAGAATCACCATACCTGGCTCCCGAGTTATGCGAATTTTGATGGAAATAACCATTTCTGGAAAGTCATCGGTATGCGTAACTCCCACATGTTTGAACGAGGTTGGTCCGATATAGGTCAACACATTACGACCTTTTCGGATGGGATGATTATCGTTGGGAGTCGGCCATTAAGCAAGTCTCCTGCTGGAATCAAAGGGAATAACAATGAGGCCATTTGTATAGAACACCTCGGTAATTTCGATAAAGGCCAGGATAAAATGACCAAAGCTCATAGAGACACCATTATAACCGTCAATGCAGCTTTGAACCTAAAGTTTGTTCTTCCTCCGAGTGTAGATCACAATGTTTACCACCACTGGTTCGACCTCCGTACTACGCTCCGTACCAACGGAAAAGGAAACACCAAAAGCTGCCCTGGTACTGCATTCTTCGGTGGCAACAAAGTACAGGACGCCAAAAAGAATTTCATTCCTAAAATAGCAAAGGAGCTTAAATCCTATCCGGACTATAAAAAAGTATTTAAAAATAGCCTTGAAGAACCAATCGGTCATGCACTCGTAGTTAGAGCCAGTGCATTAAACGTTCGCTCCGGACCAAGTGTTCGTAGAAAATGGATGGGGACTGTAAACAGAGGTTCCGTAGTAGACATTTATGAAAAAAAGGGTCGTTGGTCTCGAATCGGCAAGGAACAACGTTGGGTTTCCTCTTACTATCTCCGAAAAGTTCAATATGGGATCGTTAATGACGATGATCCTAAAGGTTTGAAAATTCGTTCTGGGCCGCACCGTAACTATAGAAAACTAGGTGTACTCTTTAAGAATGACAAAGTCCTTGTTCACGAAGTGCATGACAATGGCTGGTATCGAATTGACTTTTTGGATAAGTGGGTTTCTGGGAAGTATGTGGATTTACAAGAATTTGGCTAACAAAAGTCAAAGATACCTTTGCAAAGCTTTTGTGCTCATTATGAGCCCATTCGATAAGCTAAAAGCAGAACTTTGTCGTTAAAAAACAATACATGAGAATAGGACTACTATCTGACACACACAGTTATTTGGATCCAAAAATTTTCGAACATTTCAAAGATTGTGATGAGCTATGGCATGCTGGCGATGTGGGTGATGATAAAGTGTTGGAACAATTGGAAGCTTTCAAACCGGTCAAAGCTGTTTATGGAAATATAGACGCTGGCATCATTCGACAAAATTATCCACTGGATTATCGTTTTAATTGTGAAGGTATCGATGTTTGGATGACGCATATTGGTGGTTATCCCGGGCGATATAATAAACGAGTTAGGGAGATGATGAAAATGAATCCACCTAAGCTTTTTATTTGTGGGCATTCTCATATTTTGAAGGTGATGCCGGATAAGAAGCATGATTTGTTGCATATGAATCCGGGGGCTTGTGGGAAGCATGGGTTTCATCAGATGAGGACGATATTGCGTTTTTCGATTACGGATGCAAAAATTCATGGTTTGGAGGTGATTGAATTGGGGTTGAGGGGGGCAATTGATTAAGATTTGTTTCTATTTTCGAGACTTAGATGAGTCTTTTCTTTGGGATTTAGTCTTTAGTAGGCCTTCGGCGACCTACTTTTTCAGTCGAAAAAAAGTAGGCAAAATTCTCGGCC
>CAZDTI010000535.1:0-5632 GCA_964508085.1 uncultured Saprospiraceae bacterium
CAAATAGCTCAAAAGGAGCCATTAGTAAGAACATTGTTACAAAAAAAATATTTCGAATACTTAACATCTGCATTCTTTAACCGGAGAGTGGGGCAGATGCATATTAGAAAGAAGTGAATATCCCGATTGTTTCAAGATATATACAAGAACACCATTGCCTTGAATTACAAGAATGGCTCTTACTGATATGACTTCTGTCCGCTTCTTTTCCTCCGAAAGATAATCAAACAATTGACTCAGGCAGGTCTTCTGGCTCGTTCTACTTTTAGCGCCTTCCCATCGATTTTACGAAAGTGGCGAGTTTGCTAAAAGCTTTAGTTAGAACTTACAGCAGCGGGGACTGCTCCGGAATTTCACCGGATTCCCTTTTAAGATTTACTTTTCAATATGAATACTTAGAAGTAAATCACCAAAGCTGCGGCAAAGGTAGTAAAGTTTTGTAGTTTTTCAATAATTCAGATTGAGGAGCCTTACTTTTTGTATAAGATTAAATGTCAATTGAGTAACAATAGCTATGATATTTCTTCTCTTAATTTGCCGTTCTCAATTCGTATTCGTTGTTTCGTTGCATAATTCAATTAAACAACAAACATGAAAATCAAATACCTCGTTTTCCTTAGTTTTCTATGGTGTTCATTCCTGAATGCCCAACAAACCGGAAGCTTCAACCTCAATGTCAATTTCGATGAGTCGGATTATGACTTCACCCGTAATTTGTACTATTTTGTACCTAGTGATTATGATGACACTCAATCCTATAAGTTGGTAGTTGGTTTTCGAGGAGGACCTCATACCAATGCCGGACAATTTCGCGATCAGCTGACCTTTCTTGCTGATAGCATCGGAGCAATTATTCTATGCCCAGAAAACGAAGGTCACTTTTGGAATAACGAAGGACTGACCAAACAACTGTTTCAGTATTCTGTAGACACGACGATGGCTATGTATAATATTGATTCTGATTTTATTTACCTCACCGGACTGTCTTATGGTGGCCGTCATGCCGTGATTGTTTCTATGGATACAGATGATGGAGCTATTCCAAATCTTCGTGGTGTGATTCCTTTTGCTGCTGGATCTGAAGCAGATTTACAACCCAATTATGACAGTGTCGACGATTTTGCACCAGCTTGTATTTGTATTGGTTTGGATGATACACAGAACTTTATTAATGTTTCTAATAATCTGAATGAAGACATTAATTCAAATGGGGGAAATGCATTGTTAAATGAAATTCCAAATGTTGAACATACCGTTGTATTCCCAAGTTATCCAGAAGAAATGATGGAATGTTTTGCTTTTATAGAAAGTCAATATGGTACATCGGCTATTACAGAAACTGAACTAGCTAATGGAATAACGGTTTTTCCGAATCCTGCTAATGAAACGATAACCATTAATTTGATAGACAATTTATTGCCAAAAAGAATTTTTATTTCAGACCTAAGTGGGAAATTTTTGAAAGAGGTGGATGTAAATGCTCGAACGGTTGGAGTTTCTGACTTGCCGCAGGGAGTGTTTTTACTGACTGTTAAATTGGAAAATGGAACAAATACAGAACGAATTTCTATTTCTAGATAAGATGTAAATTTCATCGAAAGGAGAGGAAATCATTGTTGTATTCTTTTCGTCTTTTATTTACATTTGGGACATGATTACGTTAAAAAGGACAGATGCTTCCAATAAAGATTTTCATCAGCTGATTACTGAATTAGACAAAGGGCTGTTGGAGAATTATCAGGAGGCTCAATCTTATTACAATCAGTTTAATAAACTAGAAGATATCAAACATGTCATAGTCTCTTACCAAAAAGGGATACCCGTAGGCTGCGGAGCTATAAAATATTTTGATGATGATCAGATGGAAGTGAAAAGAATGTATGTCTCCCCGGATCTTCGAGGACAAGGATTGGCTACAAAAATATTGTTAGAATTAGAAGATTGGGTGAAATTCTTAGGTTTCCGAAAGTGTATTTTGGAAACAGGAACCTTGCAAATTGGAGCTATCGCGCTCTACAAAAAGGAAGGATACAAGATCATTTCAAACTACGGGCAGTACGAAGGAATGGATACAAGTATCTGTTTTGAAAAGGACTTAACCTAAATCCATTTTCTATCTTGGAGAAATAATACCTATGACATGAGCAAGTACATTCTACCTATAATTGTCATCGCTCAATTCTGTTGTACTGCACTTTGGTTTGCCGGTAACGCCGTTATGGCTGACCTCGCGATTAATTTCAACTTGCCGGATTCGGCCTTAGGACATCTAACTTCTGCGGTTCAATTTGGATTCATTTTAGGAACCCTTGTGTTTGCGCTGTTCGCAATAGCAGATCGTTATTCCCCGTCTATCGTATTTGGATGCTGTGCCTTCGTAGGAGCATTGTTTAATTTAGCAACCATCTATGATGGGAATACTTTGTGGACGCTGCTTAGTCTTCGGTTTATGACTGGTTTTTTTCTGGCAGGAATTTATCCCGTAGGAATGAAAATAGCAGCCGATTACTTTGAGAAAGGCCTCGGGAAATCATTGGGTTATTTAGTTGGAGCTTTGGTTCTCGGAACTGCATTCCCGCATTTACTTAAAGGTCTTGAAATTGGATTACCTTGGCGCCAGGTAATAATGATCACTTCTGGCTTAGCTGTTCTCGGAGGATTATTGTTAAGTCTGCTGGTTCCAAACGGTCCCTTTCGGAAAACAAGTCCAGCAATAAAACTAAGCGCCTTTTTTGATGTATTTAAAAATAAGAATTTCAGAGCCGCCGCTTTTGGTTATTTCGGGCATATGTGGGAGCTGTATGCCTTTTGGGCTTTTGTACCATTAATCTTAGCAAATCATCCCGATCAGCAAATCAATGTTTCTCTTTGGTCTTTTGTTATCATAGGATTGGGAGGGGTATCTTGTGCAATTGGTGGTTACCTTTCTCAGGATAAAGGGCCTAAATGGGTGGCTCAAGTCGCCTTGTCAATGTCTGGTCTTTGTTGCCTTTTATCGCCTCTTGTTTTATCACTGTCCTCCACTGTTGTCCTATTGTGTTTCTTGACTTTCTGGGGATTGATGGTGGTTGCAGACTCTCCGATGTTTTCTACATTAGTCGCTCAAAATGCGCCAGCTGAAAACAAGGGAACGGCGTTGACAATCGTGAATTGTATTGGATTTGCAATTACGATTCTGAGCATTCAAATGATTGCTGCCCTTGAAAGTATACTAAGTTATCAATATGTATTCTTACTGTTGGGAATAGGTCCTATGCTAGGCCTGTTGGCTTTGAAGCAAAAGAAGTATATATAGTTGCAGGTTGTCTTTCCGAATAACCACAGAGATAGAGGGACTACTTTATCAATCCCATAGCCTTATCCACCTCCTTAACAGGAAACTTACAAACTTTATTCTGACAAACAAAAATCATGGTCTCCCCCTCAAAAAGCTTGTCTTTTAATAGCTCTAGTTTACCTTCCGTTTTCCCACCTAGGAATAAGACATTTGGCATATAGTTTTGCATCATATCCTTTTGCAAGGACGCATAATTATCTCCAATAACGGCTACTTCATAAGGCGGTTCAATCAAAGTACGATACAGACTGCACCAGTTGGAATAGAAATTAGGAGAGTCAGAAGTACTAACAGTGCTAGCCAAATTGTTCATCATTTGAGAAGCACGTTCAATGTAAGGAGGTTTGTATAAAAAGGTACCCAATTCGTGAAGCGCACGAGCGATGGCCGAGTTGGACCCAGGAATAACATTGTCAGCAACCTCCATTTTTCGAGCGACGAGCGGTGGGTCAAGGTCAGAGGTGTAATTAAACATCCCGTTCTCTTTATTTGGGAAATGCTCCAAGGCATACTCCGCCAACTTATCTGCTTCAAACAACCAGTTTTCATCAAAGGTAACCTGGTATAGGGCTGTAAAAGCCTGAATCGTCAAAGCATAATCATCGAGAAAAGCGTTGATGACCGATTTACCATCCTTATAATTTCTATTCAAGCGTCCATCCGGCTGCATCATGTTAGATTTTAGGAAGTTTGCATTTTTTATCGCAGCATCTAAATACGATTTGTCACCAAAAGCACGGTAGGCATCCACATACCCAGAAAGCATCAGGGCATTCCAGGACGTCAGAATTTTATCATCCAATCCGGGACGAACTCTTTTGGCGCGAGCTTTAAATAACAAGTTTTCTGCTTTCGCTAAAATACTGGTCGCTTCCTCTTCAGCTATTTTATGCTTTTTAGCGAAAGCGGCATCTGTTTGTTTTCTAATTAAAATGTTATTGCCATGCTCCCAATTTCCTCTCTTTTTTATTTCGTAATAATCACAAAACAATTTATTCATTTTTGCATCAGTAATCACCGCATCAATTTCTTCTTTTTTCCAAACATAAAATTTTCCTTCCTCTCCTTCACTATCTGCATCCAAAGAAGAGTAAAAGCCTCCGTTGGCATCAGTTAGTTCTCGTTTTATGAATTCTAGCGTTTCTGTAACAATAGTTTTGTAAAGCGGGTCTTTAGTGAGTTGATAAGCCTCAGCATATAAAGAGACGAGTTGTCCATTATCATATAGCATTTTTTCAAAGTGAGGAACTTTCCAATCTGCATCTACAGAGTAGCGGGCAAAACCACCTCCCAGTTGGTCGTAGATGCCTCCGAAGGCCATTTCATCTAGTGTTTTGGTCACTGCATTCAGAGCGCGGCTTTCACCAGACATATGATGATAGGCAAGAAGAAATTCATAGTTATTAGGCATCGGAAACTTAGGGGCTCCTTTTCGTCCACCCTTCGTAAAATCAATATTGTTTAAAAACTTAGCCGCGATACCATCCAATGTTGACGCTGTGAAAGTTGGCTTACCAGTATTGATCTCGATTTTCTCTGCTCCTTGAATGCCGGAAGTTAAATCCTGAGCAAATTGTTCTAATTTCTGTGGTTCATCATTTCTCAGATCTACAAAATAATCCATCACCTTCAGCCATTCCTTTTTAGGAAAATAGGTTCCAGCCCAAACCGGTCTTCCATCCGGCAATGCAAAAGCATTCAATGGCCAACCACAGCTTTTACCTGTAGCCATATGACAAGCAGTCATATATACATCATCCACATCCGGCCGCTCCTCACGATCTACTTTAATACATACAAAATTATCATTCATAACTTTTGCGACTAAGCTGTCTTCAAAAGACTCATGCTCCATGACGTGACACCAATGACAAGCTGCATAACCAACAGAAACCAAGATCATCTTATCTTCTTTTTTGGCTTTTGACAAAGCCTCTTCTCCCCAAGGGTACCAATCCACTGGATTCTGCGCATGCTGCAAAAGATATGGACTACTTTGCCCAACCAGATGATTTCCTTTGTGGGCAGGGGATGTCTGATTGCTGTTATTGGTTGATTTACAAGCACAAAAAAGAGCCAAAATAAGAGATAAAGAAAGAAGATATTTCATAAGAAGATTGATATATGGATGATTGTTTCAAAACGATGACAAAGGTAAATATTTTTCATGGGAAGAAATGAACCTCATTTGCCGCCCTCTCTTTCTCCCCGTCCCCGAGCGGCAGCTCGGGGCAAATGATGGTTCGACTCCTCCAGAGTCTTGCGTTATGCTCGCAAGACTCTGGAGGAGTCAAA
>CAZDTI010000536.1:0-5632 GCA_964508085.1 uncultured Saprospiraceae bacterium
TGAAGTTCCCGTTTGCTATTGCACTTCCCGCAGGTTGAGCATCAAAACCGCTCTTTTCTGTTTCTGTATCTATGACTACACCGGTAGAAAAGCTAGAACGCCAATTGTCGACAGACTTCAACTTCACTCCTGCTAACTCGCTTCCTCCTAATGAATCAATTAATTCTCTCCATTCAAAAATTGTTGATATATGCCAACCTGCTGGACAAATTCCTTTAATTTCTAGATCATTACCTTGAACATCATTTTGGAAAATCTCTGTACTAAGATACAAAGCACCATAAATATCACAATTTGAATCTAAGTTGTCATAGCAAACTCCGCTTTCTTTAAAGGCCAAATTCTTCTGCATCCAACAGTTGCATCCTAGTTTGATCACTGGATATTCCGTTCCATCTCTGGCATCTATGATGGAACTGGGACATTCCGCTTTGCAGTCGCTTAAGTCATTATTTTCTTTCTTGCAGGAGATGGTGAGGGTGAGAAGTAGGATTAGTGTTGTTAAGATACTGTTTGACTTATTCATGCTTTTTATTTTTATTGTTTAATACTTATTTCATTTGTTTGGGTTTCTGAGTTTCTTTTTGATTGAAGCTAGCGCTTTAGCTAATATATTTTTCCATTACAGGTAAAAATCTGCCATCAATGGAGCTTGCAAATTTCTCAATCACTTCAAACCCGAAACGCTTATAGAATTTTTCTGCATTCGGATCTGCATCCAAAACAACCCGTTCAAAGTTATCATTTTCAACCCGTTTTAAAAAATCATTCATCAGTATGCTACCATAACCTTTGCCAATGAAATCGGGCTCGACAAAAAGAAAATTAAGCTTTATATTTTTAGAATCCTGGGGTAAGTACGCATAAAACCCTACTAACCTATCTCCTTCTGTAATTTTTACAACTTGGTTTTCATTGATATAACTAGCTGTAATCGTAAGTTCCGCTCTCCATTTCTCCATTTGACGCTCTCCATAGCCCCAATAATCCTTTGACCGCATTGTTAATTCGGTAATTTCTTCGGCATCAGTCATTATTGCTTTTTCAATTTTCATCTTATATTTTGCTAATTCTTAACAGGCCAAAGTCCAATGGACAAAATTTCAAAAAAATGTAATCATGTTGTTATATATTTTAATCCACCAACAAAACCCGTCCAAAATAAACCACATCCCCTACTCCAATTCTCATAAAATAAACCCCATCAGAAAACCCTTTTTTAAGGTGAGGTCGGATTTGCTAAATTTAGAACTTTAGCAAATCTATAAAACTCCGTTAATCAAAAATTAAAATTTACTAAATCTCAAAGATTTAGCAAATTCAGTTCACTTCGGTTTTCCGGAGTAGACTCAAAGTTTATTTTCCACTATAAGCTCTAGCAAAAAAGTCTCTCGCTCAATCGACATTCCCTTTTTCTCACTCGAAGCCATCGTCCTTTTATTATGCTTTATCGCTTCATGAATATCCACCCATACCGCTTTCATCCCGTTCTTTCTTTCATAAGACTCCAACTTCGAAGCCCCGAGCTCCTTACTAACCTCGCAGGTATAACAATAAGAAATCATATGCTGAATATCAAAGTCTGCCTTATACCAAGGCCTGTACTCTTCGTAAACACCAAAAGCCTTTATGTTTTTAATATCTTTAGCTCCGGTTTCTTCTTGAAGCTCTCGTATCATTCCTTCAATTTTATCTTCGCCTTGATCTAAGCCTCCGCCGGGCAGACTGTAGTCTTCGTATCTTTCGGTGTAAAGTAGTAGAATATTATTTCCCTGAATGGCGATGCTTCTAGTGGCTAGTCGGGTAAAAATGGATTTGTTTTCCAGGGTTTTTATATCGGGATGATAGTGTGTTTTTAAAATTTGCATTTAGTGGTTTGTATGATACAATAAAGCGAAATCCCATAGGAGTTTTTTTGTAGCGCAAATATACTATTTTTGGCTGCGGATTTTAATGCCACCTAAACAGAGTATCACAATAAAATTACTAACTTCACACCATGTCAACCATAAAACTCATTTCCCTAATTCTCATGGCAGGACTTTACATCTTCGCCGGAATCAGCCATTTTCGTAAGCCGGAATTCTTTCTTAAGATCACTCCGAAGTGGGTTCCTTATCCTGAGAAAACCAATCTTATTGTAGGGGCTATTGAAGTAATTCTTGGTCTCGGATTGCTTTCTAGTGTCACTCGATCCTATGCAGCAATTGGAATTATTGCTTTGTTAATTGCTGTATTCCCTGCTAATGTCTATCATTTCCAGCAAGCTCGAAAGAAAGGAAAAGAGGTTATACCTACATTGATTCGTTTGCCGATTCAGGGATTATTGATTTATTGGGCTTATAGTTTTATTTGATTGAAGTGATGTTCGAGGTTTTAACTCATTATTCTTTTCGTCATATATGTTTTAAGTCAAAGTAGATATAAGTTTGCCACGAATTGTGAATAGCATATCACTAATATGACCAATAATGAAAACCTTAGTAATTTATCTTTATACCCTAATTTTCTGAAAGGGATAAAGCTTAACAACGCTCCTATTAAAAACCTATTCCCAGAATCTTGACTTAGAAAGAATCCATATAGAATATTCTTCCTTTAATTTCAAGATCAATAAATAATTCGACTCTATCCAATTCATCATAAAACAAATCAAATGAAATTGGTCTGGAGTGCCCGCACCTTAAAGGTTTAAATGTTTTCAACTTTTCGCCTTTATCTACAGATTTATTCGCACTGTAAATTAACCCTGCTATGTAGTTAGGAGGTTCTAACTTTAACAAGTAGTCTACTTTGTCAATACTGATTGAAGAAGTTTTTATATTTTTCAAACCTCTTTTTTCTCTTCTAATCATTCTCTCTATCATTCTTTTTTCAAAATATGCAGTACTGGATTCATAATAAAATCGACCATCAAATTCCTTCAAGTAAACTCTAAACTCTTTACGATCCAATTTCCATTCTGAATTCTCCCATTTATAACTGGTTCTAGTTATAGAATCTAAATTTATAGAATTGGTTCTAATTCTCTTTTTTAGAGGTTCCCAATATCCATCCACCCAGGAACTCTCCAACTCTTCAGAACGATTAGGCTCATAAGTATAATCGTATTTGTCTTGCGGAATCCAAGAACCCGTTTTATCCTTCTTATATACGATCACAGAGTTTATGGTGTCTTGCCGGGCATCATCTTTTTGACCAAACAAACAAAGGGAAAGGACAGTAAATATTAATGTCAATAATAGTCTTGTCATGATTTCTTAACGGAATAAGATGTTCTATATTCTTGAGTATAGTTTATGTTATTCTCAAAAGAGAATAATTGAAACGATGATTCTACTTTTCAAAGTTATCTTTAAGTACCACTGATAAAAGAAATTTTACTCCACAATAATCTTCCGATTCACTCGATTCTTTTTATCATACAATTGAATAAAACAAACACCCTTAATCGATTCATCCAAGTCTACAACTGATCCAGTAGAGACATTCTCTGCCACTTGAACAAGTCTACCAAGTAAATCTCTTACCTCAAGTCTATTTTTCGATCCTAGATTGTGATCAACATACAACAGTCCATTTGAAGGGTTTGGAGCAAGCTTAAGAAATTCGGTTTCAGCCACTTCATTTATTTCACTCAAACAGCCTTCCTCTGTGACGACAAACTCTTGGGTAGTACTATAAATACATCCGCTTTGCGACTCAATTGAATAGCTAATAAGATGATTTCCTATTCCAGCTTCAAAAGGATTTAGAATATTATTTGTTATCCCCGTTCCCTCATATTCTCCTCCTGGCGGAATTCCTCCTTCAAGAGCGATATTCATTTCATCAATGCAAAAAGTATCTACTAACAAATCCAGATTTGCTTCAGGAATACTATCTGTTAAGTTGCAATTGAATGGCGCAGGTATGTCAGAACTTCCTGTGGAGCCGGTGAAATCGACCTCACAATTATCTCCAATAGTAAATAACCAAGTATGCCAATTAATACACCCAGAAGGGCAGTCCCCCCAGCCTAACCAAAATTCCAGATACTGGTTCCCAAACTGACTTTCATATACGATTCTACCTCTTCCTCCTACATTTGTTCTTCTCTCGGCAGACAAGATACTGTTGTGCGTTTCTAAACTATCCGCAAGCGCATCAAGATTAATATATTGATCTGTTCTTACAGTAAACCATTCTGGCAAAATTGGTAAAGTACTGCTTATTTCAAATTCATATTTTTGAATCAATGTATCAATAAAAGGATCATTAGTGACGATATTCTCATCGATCCAGTTTTGATACCAAGTTACACTTGTATCTATTTTTATATTCATTCTATTGGACACTGTCAAAGGATCTGGTGATCCCCAGGAAGAATGATGTATACAATGTTGATCAAAAACGGCATCCCTACCTTCAGATTCAGAATGAAACACTGCACTCAGCGCTTCCCATATGGAGTCTTGATATAATTGATCAATATCAATAAGATCTTTTTCAGGGACATTTAATTGTTGCATTCTTAACAATGCTAAATGCTTAACATCCCTTTCATACTCCAGCAATAAAACTTCTGGAATACAACAATCTTGGGAGATTAGATCTATTGGAAAAGAAAGGACAAATGTAATAATGAACATTACTTGTTTCATAGCTTACTTTTTAGTTTGTAATTCAATTGCTTTATTATTTTCCTAGTTTCACCATCAACAATACTTTCACAAATAACTAAGAGCTCACACATACCAAGGTAATCATATTCTAAAAAAGCACCAAGTAGTTTATAAAAAAGCCTTTCAGAATTTAGTATTCCGAAAGACTCACCTCATTTCCTTTAGTTTATCACTAACAACTATTTCATTGTTTCCGTTATTTACACTCAGGGCTAGTAAACCATAAATCGAATCACCTCCACGTTATTCCCTTGTTGGACTTGAACAAAGTACAATCCTGTAGCCAAATCTCCAGCTTGTAATTCAATAGAAGGAATCGTTCCACCTACCGTTTGACGATCTACAATGTTCCCAACTGTTGAAATCACAGTCACATTATAATCCGCTCCGCCAGTTGTATTTGAAAACGTAATTAAGGCTTGCTCTTTAACAAGCGTAGGAGTTAGCTCAAATAAGTTTTCTACCCTATTCAAATCCTTCGCACTCACCGTGCCATCTGTAGTAATAACGTTGTCAACATAACTGACGACATCCGTACCTGTTCCTGCTGTTCCAAAATCAAAAAACAAGGACAATGTCGGATAAGAACGCCCTGTTGCAGTTTCATTTGGTTCTTCTTCAGATGGCTCACTTACATCAAAACAAAGCGTTTCCCAATCGTTCATTACCGTATTTACTTGGGTCAAAATCCAATCAGGTGCCAGATTGGAGCCTTCCATTTTCAAGGCTAAGTTTCCAATGTGATCCATGTGAACATCAACACAAATCTTTGTATCTCCACTTGTAAAAGACATCTCTGTCATTGGGTCAGGATTGGTAGACCCTCCTGCCCCGGTTTGTCCATCCCCTGGTTTTATAAACTCAAAAACAGTAGCACTGGTATTTATGCCTGTTGGATTTGGGTTGGCAATAACTTCTCCGAGTGTTCCATCGTTACTGCCTCCAAAGAACTGAAATTGAGTGGTCGT
>CAZDTI010000537.1:0-5622 GCA_964508085.1 uncultured Saprospiraceae bacterium
CCTTCATACATTTTGGAAATAATAGAGGTCATATTTGGCTTAAAAAAACCATTACCAAATATCAGCAAGGTAATACCTATATATAAAAACAGAGGGGTTTCTACCGCCATGGCGGCATGACCCAATGTCATGAGCAAGGCCCCAATAACGACAGCCATCCTATAACCAATAACTTTATCCGCTAAATAACCTCCCATAATAGGTGTCAAGTAAACGAACATAGCATATGTCCCCAAAAGAGAAAGTGCTGCGGATGTATCCCATGCCCAACCGGCATTAGCATCTGTTAATTGTGCCGTTAGAAAGATGACTAAAATGGCACGCATCCCATAGTATGAAAAGCGTTCCCACATCTCCGTAAAAAATAACACAAAAAGTCCGGCCGGGTGGCCTAACACTTTGTTTTCAAAAAAGTCAACCTTTGAACTCATTTTTTAATGTTTTTAATTTTTAAATAAGTACTTGGTCAGAATTAGATAAAGATTAGTTCGAGTTTATTTTTTTATTAGTTGAGGCGAAAAACATAGGCGATGCCTTAGCATCGGCGAGGCTTTTCAACGAAGACTAATAACAAAATAAGCCGAAATAACTTTAATTTAATTTTGTCCACGTACTTGCTTTCGTTTTGTTTATTGAATTGATTTGTTTAGAATCTTTTTATTGTAATTTTATTGTTACAATTTACACTAAACCTTCATCCGCTAATTCATAACCCTATGGCTAATCTGCTTCTAGTTGCAAATCTTCCGCTCCGTGTGTCAAACGTTTCAGTGGCTTCAACAGCGCCAAAACGATTAAACCAACTACCGTACAAAAAACTACCAACCCTGTAAATACAGCTAACTCTCCAGCTCCTTCCGCAGCACCTCCAACCCATGCTGCTAATTTGTTTCCAAAACCAGTTGCTGCAAAATAAGCCCCCATCATAAACGAAGCATACTTCGCCGGAGCCAATTTCGTAATGAAAGAAAGCGCAACAGGTGATGCACAAAGTTCTCCTATCGTATGGAATAAATAAGCGAGTACTAACCAATACATCGCAGAAGAACCCGTAGCGTTAAATTCCTGGGAAGCAAATCGCATAAAAATAAAACCCCATCCCATAATGATTAAACCAATAGCCATTTTGAAAAGAGAAGAACCTTCGCGGCCTTTCATTTTCCAGTTGTACCAAAAGCCTGCAACCGTGGTTCCAAAAATGATTATGAAACCTGCGTTTAATGCTTGAAATACAGAGGCTGGTATTTCATAAGGATCTGTGAATACATATTGCTTTAGTAATAAAAAGATAACCGCAACTGCTGCTGCAAGACCAAACCAATACTTAGCAGCTTCCGCTTTTTTAGCTGCAGCCATTCCTCCTTTTATCAATGCAAGAATAATAGGAAAGATAAAAATCAAGTTCATCGTCATCATAGACGCGTTCCGATCTGTATTCGATTTCGTATAAAGGCTCATCAAGCCACCTGCTTGTTCAAAAGCGCCCCAGAAAACAATGATCAAAAAGAAGGAAAGAAACATCACAATCATCCTATCCTTTTCAACAGAAGTCAGCGGCTTGTCTTTCAATGCATTATCAGGGCTCTTCGCATCGCCAATATATTCACCAACTCCTTCCAGGTATTTTTGTCCCCATAAATAAACCAAAAGACCTAACAACATTCCGATTCCAGCCAATCCAAAACCATAGTGCCAACCAATCGTTTCGCCTACAAAACCAACAATGATACTGGACAAAAAAGCTCCTATGTTAATTCCAATATAGAAAATCGTAAACCCCTTGTCTCTGCGCTCATCTCCTTTAGGATACAAACCACCAACCATTGTAGAGATATTTGGCTTCAGCATTCCAACACCAGCTATGATTAGCCCCAGCCCAGTATAAAAAGCCCAATCTTGCTGAACAGCTAATATCGTATGTCCTGCCACTAATATCATACCTCCCCAGAGAACGGCCTTCTTCTGACCTATCATTTTATCCGCTATAATCCCTCCAGGTATCGATGCAACATAAACCAACATAGTATACCAACCATAGAGTGCCAAAGCTTCTCCATCTGTCCATCCCAACCCAGGATTTTCAGATAATGTCTTAGCTGTGATATAAAGGATAAGTATCGCCCGCATCCCATAATAAGAAAATCGTTCCCACATTTCTGTAAAGAACAAAACATACAAGCCTACCGGGTGTCCAAACAACTCCGGTTGGTTCTTAATCGCATTTGCATTCATGTATTAGTTGGTTTTATTACTGCTGTGAAAATAACCCGCCTGACCGAATCGGGCTGGTTCCAATTTATTCTACTTAGGTGGGGTTCGCTTTTACTCATAGTCAAAATAGCGCATAAGCAATGCTAAAAATAGATTTTTTACTGTACAAACTAACAAAATAGCCTCTTTTTCTTGTGAACTGTAAAGGGATTGCAGATTTTAATTTGGGCAGACTTACCCTAGTAGAGTAGGTTTTAATAGTAAAAATTACAAAATTTTGAAAAAAGTGATCGAATTGGTAAGATTTAAGTCGATTGTAGACTCTACTGAAGAAAAAGACCTGCCTAAATGAAGAACCTAATTATTCTCTTGCTCTTCTCTATTGCTCAACTCGGGTATGCTCAAAATACGGATACCCTCAAGACTACGCCATTCACCATCGGTGAAAGCTTTAGTTTTTATTCTGAAGTTTTAGAGGAGAATCGAACGCTAAACATTTATTTGCCTTCTGAGTATCATCCTGATTCGGCAAAACGTTATTCCGTGATTTATTTGCTGGATGGATCGGCAGGGGAAGACTTTATCCACATCGCTGGCCTTGTCAATTTTTTAACCTTTCCATGGGCGCAATCTATACCGGACGCTATTGTGGTTGGGGTTGCCAATGTAGATAGAAAACGAGACTTCACTTATCCGACTACAGTCAAACAGGACAAAGCCGATTTTCCGACTACTGGTGGCTCTGAATCTTTTATACAATTCTTGGAAAAGGAATTAAAACCATTGATTGAAAAACGATATCAGACGAATAATACAAGCACATTGTTAGGTCAATCACTAGGTGGACTGCTGGCAACTGAAGTTTTATTTAAAAAGTCAGACCTCTTTACCAATTACATAATTGTCAGTCCAAGTCTTTGGTGGGATAATGAATCTTTGCTGGGTTATGATTTAAAAGCGGTAAATGCCAAATCTATTTACGTTGGTGTTGGTAAGGAAGGAGATGTGATGGAACGGGTTGCTAAAGAACTCACTCAAAAATTAGAAAAAGTCAATAGTGCAAAGGCCGCTATTTATTTTGATTTTTTAGAAGAGGAGGATCATACGAATGTATTGCATCGGGCGGCTTACAATGCTTTTAGAATAATTCATGCAGACAAAATGACGAAGAACCACTAAATAGCGCAACACCAATTCTAAAAAAATGATTATATTTAAGCTTCACCTAAAGTTCGTCACCCTACTTGTATTTGTTTTGTTATTGGCTTCTTGTACGGATTCAGAGTTACCAATCAAAAGTGATTCGATAGCCAACCAAAAACAATTCGTTGCAACCATGCAGAAACATTTGGATGCGGTGTCTAGTAAAAATCTACAAGCACTCGCTGCTACGATGTCTCCTGATGGAGAAATGCAATTGATATTACCGAGCACTCCGATTATAAACACGGTTGACAGTTTTCTAAAATTCCACGAAGAATGGTTCGTCGATTCAACATGGACTTTCGAAACGAAAATACTAAACACAACTATCGAAGAGGATCTAGGTATCGCGATCACCGAAGTTATTTACAGAGAGCCTGAGCGAGATGGCAAACCTTACTTTAACAAAATGATTGTTAGCTATGCCTTGAAAAAGAAAAATGCAGCGTGGTACATTATAAAAGACCATGCCTCCTCTATACAAAAATCAACAGATTAAATTATCGATCAACAACAAAAATACGAGTACTTTCAAATTTGGTACGATGAATACTTCTCTTTCATCTACCTCTTTCTCATAGGTTACTTTGAAAAACGCAATATTCCCATTCGTGATTCAGAGATTGAAGATTTGGTGCAAAATACTTTTCTGGCGATTTTGGAAAGAAAAACAAATAGCCCTATTGAATTCCCTTTGGCCTATTTAAAACAAACAGCCATCAGTCAGGCTAGAGTCTGCATCGACAAAAAACTAAAAGTCAAAATAAAAACAGATACGGATCAACTGCTTCAAAAAAGCCCAAGTATTCGCCCCAGTAATAAATTGGAACGAGAGGAATCTGAACAACAGGTTTGGTCCATTATAAAAAATAGCCTCAACCAGATAGAAAGCAAGCTTGTTTTTCAACGGATTGTCAAAGGTTACAGCTACAAAGAAATCGCTGCTCAGGAGGGCATGCCTAACGAACAACAATTGCACAGCATCTACCATCGTGCTAAAATAAAACTACATAAACATCTTAAAAATATTGGATTCGACACCAACTGGTAAACTTTACATTATGGAAAGACCTAAATACACCATAAAAGAATTAGAGAACTATCTGCTCAACAAAAAGGCGGGTACTATTGACATACGAATGGCACAAGCCATCGAAAAAGATCCGTTTTTACAAACCGTCATTATCGGACTAGAAAAAACAATAGCTAAAAATAACAACGTAAATACAACTACATTCTTAGAAAAGAAAAAAAATAAAAACTGGCTTTCGCTCTCTCCTGCCTTGACTAATTATAACAATATTCATACAAAGACATCTGAAAGTAATCTCTTTGAAAAAATCAGCAGTTACTTTTCTTTAAGCAATTACGATCCGCAGTATTTGCGCATTCATTTATTACTAGGGTTTAATTGTTCTTGTGTATTGGCTTTAGTCATCACTGCTTGCTGGCTGAATAGTTTTGAAGAGTCTGCGACATTGATTAGTCATTTGGAGGATTTGGCGGGGTATAAGCCTTAGCAAAAAACGACTAGTCGACTCCTGTCATTCCGAGCGAGCATAGCGAGTCGAGGAACAGGAGACGCGTTTCCTTTTGTATTTCGAGCGACGATAGGAGTCGAGAAATCTAGCTCCCATTCAAAGAGCAAGATTTCTCGATTCGTACCTCACTCGAAATATGAATGTACTTACTACTCTTGATCTTTCGACTCGCTACGCTCGCTCAAGATGACAAAAGTAGCCCGGATCATTTTTAGTAAAAACAAAATAGGTTCTCAATTCCTTATCGCACATCCTCCACACCCACCCTGGGCAAAAACGCCAACTCCCATCCAGCACCTTCCACCATAAATTTCACCATCTCCATCAACTCATGAGACTCATTCTCCGCCGACAAAAACAAACCACTATTCAAAGCCTCCTTTCGAATTTTCTCTTTAGCATTCGCATTCATTTTGTTGTAATCCTCCTCTTCAAACGAATTAAAGGTTCCTTCCGTAATATCGTAATAATCTAAATCGTGATCGATCGACATTATCTCCGGATCAGGCATATTGCTAATCGTAATCGTTTTTGTTTTTGTATCTGCTTTAAAATCCATTTTCGTCAAATCGTACCCCACAGAGACTTTTGCTTTTACCCGAATCAGTGCTTTTTTCCGAAAGGGACTAAAGTCATATCCCCAATGCTCTTCGTAATTATAAATCTC
>CAZDTI010000538.1:0-5607 GCA_964508085.1 uncultured Saprospiraceae bacterium
AGAACCCTGAGCTCCTTCGGCCAAAACTTTCTTGCCATCCTTCAATGCATTATTTATGAAATACTCACAGTTGATTTGCGTCAAAGACTTTAGCGTTTTCAAACTAGCAAACCAACGATCTTCCTCCGCCTTCAAATCAAACGCAATGTCTGGATAAATTTTCAAAATACCCATATGTTTTTCTTTCAAAGCCTCATAACGTTCTTTGAAATTTGGCAACATAATATCTCCCACTCGCAAACCATTTCTTCCTGTCTTATCCATATAAGTAGGGCCAATTCCTTTTAAGGTAGAACCAATTTTTTCTTTTCCTTTAAAGGCTTCAGTTGCGGCATCTATATATCGATGTGTTGGTAGAATTAAATGAGCTTTTCGAGAAACGAATAAGCGCTCAAGGAAGGAAACTCCTGTTGCTTTTAAGTTCTCAATTTCTTTTTCTAAAGTAATTGGATCAATCACAACACCATTACCAATGATGTTAATTAATTTGGAACGGAAGATTCCGGAGGGTACCGTATGTAAGACATGCTTTTGTCCGTCAAATTTCAGCGTGTGTCCCGCATTTGGGCCACCTTGAAAGCGGGCAACTATATCATAGCTATCAGCAAGATAATCTACGATTTTTCCTTTCCCTTCGTCGCCCCATTGGAGGCCTAGTATAACATCAATTTTCATAAGTACGTAATTTTCAGAATTCTGATTTATGCTTTGTGTTTTCTCTAAGTTGGTTTGTTACTAAATTCTCAATCAGTGTTGTGAGAATAAACTAAGAAACCCCGGTCACAGGCTTGCTGCGAACGGGCACACAAAGTTACTTTAAGTATTACACAAAAAGTAATTTCAGAATTCTTTTGTTTATTAAGATCGTAGGAAGTTGAGAGTTGTATTAATATTCTTCCTCCGATTCTTCCAAAGCGATCGCTACAGAAGGAGCAACCTTGAAAAGTGCTTTAAGTTTAGTGACCTCTAATAATTTAAGGACTTGCTGAGAAGGGCTGACCACGGTGAGTTTTTCGCCAGAAGTACGTAGCAGCATCAATAAAAAATTAAGACCAACACTGTTCATGAAGTCCAATTTTGATAAATCAAGAATCAGCTTGTCAAAGCCTTTTTCAGTACGAGATTGAATGTCTGTGAAGATGAGTTTGTTGTCGATTTCGTTAAGTAACTGGTGTACTTCGACAATTTGGGTAGCGTTGTGGTGCTCTGATATGATGTGTGTCATGGAATGTTAGTTATCAGAATGGGTAATAGTGTTTCAATATAAGACTACAAAAAACTGACCAGTTATCTACTTATAGGCTATTAGATTTGTTTTTTTATTTAATGTTTAAACGTATGATAGTGAATCGTAGACGGCACAAAAATAACAAAAAATACATATTTGACAAATGTTTATGTATTGTTTTTCCTCCCATCTTGAGTTTTAGGACAAGCTCCGTCACATTCGCCATAAAGGTTGAGAGAATGATGAGTGATATTAAATTTTAATAAATCTCCCATCATGCTTTTTATTTGCTGGATACGTGGATCACAAAATTCCAACACTTTACCACAATCCACACAAATCAAATGATCGTGTTGTTTATAACCATAGGATTTTTCATACTGGGCAAGGTTCTTCCCAAACTGATGTTTCTTCACCAAGTCGCAAACCACCAAAAGTTCCAAGGTGTTATATACAGTAGCTCTACTCACCCGATAGTTCTTAGTTTTCATGTGGATGTATAAAGCTTCCGCATCGAAATGGTCACTTCGTCTGTAGATCTCTTCAAGTATGGCAAAACGCTCCGGCGTCTTCCGCAAGCCATTGCTTTCCAAATGAGCTGAAAAGATGGTCATTACCTGACTAATTATAGAATCGTCTTTATGTTCTTTTTTTTGTACAGACATTTTCTTTTGAATTTTATTTACGGTTTACGGGAACCGTCCACCGTAGACCGTCCTCTCGTTCATCGTCCTAATTAACCCTAGTAACATTCGTAACCCCCGGAAGGTTTTTCAGTCCTTTAATCGCTACATTGAGTTGGTCCTTATTAATAATGAAGAGTTTGATATAACTTTTAAATTTACCATCTTCTGATTCAATGTTAAAGGAACGCATATTCAAGCCAAGATCATAGGAAATGTTACGGGAAAGTCTTTCGATTACCCCAATTCCATCATCAATGCCCGTAATCAATAATTCTGCAATGAAGGCCGTACTGGAAGTAGAGACCCATTCTGCTTTCATAATGCGATAGCCGTATTTCGCGGCCAGGTTTGTTGCATTAGGACAATTGGTTCGATGAATTTTTAAACCAGAACTAACCGTGAGATAGGCAAAAACGTCATCCCCCTGCACTGGATTGCAACAGTTCGCCAAGGTAAAACCATACAGATCTGCTTTTTCACCTTCCACTCGAAGCCTTGCTTCCTGATTAGAAGCCGCTTTGGGAATCCCAATTTCATCTCTTTTTACTTTATGGGTCAAAATAACTTCCTTCGCAGGCTTGATGAGCTTGGTGCCGTCGATGGTAAATTTTTTAAGTTCCTCAGTTATGTTGATCGCGCCCATTGCAATATCATAATAGAGGTCTACTCGAGAGTTCATCCCAAAGTATTTCACGAGCAAGTCTACATTTTCTTCAATGTCTAACTTTCTATTTTTCAATTTGCGTTCTAATTCCTCTCTACCAACACCTCCTTTTTTACGCCTCGCTTCCTTCATAGCCGATCTGATTTTAGAACGAGCTTTTCCTGTAACGACCATTTTAAGCCAAGCCTCAGTAGGTTTCTGATTCTTATCGGTAAGAACAGTTAGTTGGTCTCCGTTTTTCAATTTATAACCCAAAGGTTCCAATTTTTTATTCACTTTAACCGATTTGCAATGATAGCCTACATCAGAGTGAATGGCAAAAGCGAAATCTAATGCAGTAGCATTGTTGGGGAGTACCATTAAATCTCCTTTCGGTGTGAAAACATAAACACCTTCGCTGTATAAATTAGCAGAAAAATCATCTACAAATTCCACTGCGTCAGAATCTGGATTTTCAATTAGCTCTCTGACACTATCCAACCAATTGTCAAAAACATCCGGCTGCGGAGTATTTTCTTTGTATTTCCAATGGGCGGCAAAACCTCGTTCCGCAATATCATCCATTCGCTCTGATCGAATTTGTACTTCTACAAACCGCCCTGAAGGTCCAATTACCGTGGTATGTAACGATTCATAACCATTGGCTTTCGGAGTGGTAATCCAGTCCTTCAAACGTTCCGGAATCGGTTGGTGAACATCAGTAACGATAGAATAAATCTGCCAACAAATTGGCTTCTCCTTTTTAGGAGGTACATCTACAATAATACGAATGGCAAAGAGGTCATAAATTTCTTCGAAAGGAACTCCCTTAGTATTGATTTTATTATTAATGGAGTAGATGGATTTTGGCCGACCAGTTATTCTATAGGAGCAACGGATAAGGTCTAAACTGCTAGTCAACGGATCAATGAATTTCTTAATGTATTCCTCTCGGTCGCGTTTTGTCTCCTGGAGCTTCTTAGCAATACCTTGATAAGTGTCCGGATCTGTAATTTTCATACAGAGATCCTGGTATTCCGTCTTTATGTTATAAAGTCCTAGTCGATGCGCGAGGGGAGCATAGATTAACGAAGTCTCTGCAGCAATTTTTACTTGTTTATGGCGAGGCATGGCATTCAAAGTCCGCATATTATGCAGACGGTCCGCCATCTTGATGAGGATGATTCTTACGTCAGAAGCCAGTGTACTCAATACTTTTTTGAAATTTTCTGCCTGAGGGCTAACTGCCTCATACATGCCCTCCAATTTGGTAAGCCCATCTACAATTCGTCTGATCTTAGGAGTGAACAATACTTCGATATCTGCAAGTGTTGTATCGGTGTCTTCCACCACGTCATGAAGCAGGGCACTTACAAGGGCTGTCGCCCCTAAGCCAATTTCCTGCCCACATATTTTAGCAACAGCAATAGGATGGAAGATATATGGCTCTCCTGATTTACGTCGTTGTTTAATGTGTTTAGTCTTGGCCATATCAAAAGCCTTTCTAATCTGGGCTTTATCCGTCTTATTAATTTTGACCTTGACCGCATCAATCATATCCAGATATGCTTCCTGAATGGCCGTCTCTTCCTCTGGGCTGTATTGTGCTTTCTGCATATGAAAATTCTTGCGTGTTAGTTAATTGGGCTACCAGTACTGGCAGTCTCATTTTAAGAATAAATACCTTGATTTATGGAAATGGTTTAGATAAGAATACGCTAATGTTACTCTAAAATACAAATCTATTTGAAAGAAAAGGAGTTGAGGTAAGTTTTTTGACCATACTTCCAAGCATTTTTAGTTGGGGGATAATGTCTTTATCATAATGAACTAACTATCTCCCTAACTAAAACACAAGGATTTTAGTGAGATCAAAGCAACAATTTCTCTCTGATTTGTCAACATTTTTAAACAACTGCTACTGAAAAGGTCCAATTATGTAGGCCGTATATAAAAAATAAAGAAATCAAGTTAAATTAAATACCTTTTTCCCTGTCCATTTTGCAAAAAGAATATATCTTTGCAACGCTTTTTCAAAAGCATCCTGAGAAAAAATAACTTTTTAGTTAAAACTCAGGGTCATTCTAAAGAGAAAATACATACCTAATCTTTGGAATAACCATACGCGGGTATGGTGAAATTGGTAGACACGCTAGATTTAGGATCTAGTGCCGCGAGGCTTGTGGGTTCGAGTCCCTCTACCCGCACCATTTTTTACAGAAGAGGATACTCACTTTCACTCTTCAGTAAAATTCATTTGGAAAAGAAAAGTTGAAGAAAAGTCGGTTTTTACCGAATGACTTACTTCAAACTTTTCTTTTTCTGTTTAGGGAGGAAGAAGAAATAAATGTCTGATTAGAATTCGAAATATTTTGGCTATCCGATTAACAAAAGTGAAGGAATAGCGAGTTATTTTGAATTTTTTTGAAGGATGGTTTCCAGTTAAATCGGACAATTATTGATTCTGAGTCCCTAAATCAACTTCTTTGAGAGAATCCTAATGATAGGAATCTATTACTTAGTATTAAGATCGAATTCTTTTTTAAATCTAAACAATACATTATGGCAGATGTTGTCAGAAGAGACATTGATAATCTGAATACTGAGTTGACAGTGGTCATCACAGTTAGTGATTATGAACCAAAGCTGAAAAAAGCTTTAAAGGATCAGAGTAAGCGGATGCAGCTAAAAGGTTTCCGTAAAGGTAAAACACCTGTCAGCTATGTTAAGAAAATGTATGGTCAGGCCATCTTAGCTGATGAGGTTAATAAGCTTATTGAAGATACACTGAACAATCACATCAAAGAAAATAAACTAAGGTTGCTAGGACATCCGATTCCTTCTGTAGATCAGGAATCCTATAACTTCGACTTAAATGAGTTAGTAGACTTTAGTTTCAAGTTTGATATCGGAGTAGCTCCGGAATTTGAGTTGAACAGCTTAGATGGGAATACTTTTTCTGTGAATGCAGTAGAAGTACCTGCTGATATGATTGACAAAGACATGGAAGGCTTGCAAAAGCGTCATGGAGAGCGAGTAAATATTGAAGC
>CAZDTI010000539.1:0-5588 GCA_964508085.1 uncultured Saprospiraceae bacterium
GCGGTATCATTGGTGAATCCGTTAAGGACTAAACCGGTTGGTGACCAGATATAAGTCAAGGTATCTCCGGGGTCTAAATTGGTAACACTAACAATCGTCGTTTCTCCATCACAAATGAGCTCACTATCGTTCGGTTCAATATTGACTCCGTTTCCGATAATGGTTACACTGTCTATTTGCTTACAACGAAATTCATCAACTGCCTCAATGTAATAAGTAACTTCACCAAATGGACTAACGCTTACCGTGGGTAAAGTATCAAAAATAACGTCGAACTCAGAATCTAAGGACCAACTATAGTCAACTTCAACATCGCTTTCCGCAAATAATGTCACTACCGGTTCACAGGTGATGGTATCATCAGTTAAGGTCAAATTCAAAGGAGGTGGTAACACCACAGTGATATCTCTAAAAGCTTCACAATTTCCAGAGGAGTCTCTGATAATCAAAGAGTAAGTCGTCGTTTCTTCAGGTGTTGCCCAAGGGCTGGCAATATTAACGTCGCTGAGGAAATTTGGTGGCGACCAGAAATAGACATAGTCATTATTTGAAAAAGGATTCAATTGGACGGAGTCAAACTCACAACGAATAATCGAGTCAGGAAATAAGGGTTCATCTATGACATTGACTTCAAAGATTTGCTCTAATGAATCCATACATCCGTTTTCGGCAGTGATAATGATCTCCATGATATAAGTACCACTGGAATCAATTATCATAGAAGGGTTTTGAGCGGTGGAAGCATCGATTAGATTTCCAAATTCATCAGTAATATTCCAATACCACTCAGAAATGGTCGATATAGAATCGGTACTAAAATCAGTACCAACAATAGTCATTGTTTCTGAGCAATCTTGTAATTCATAATCGAAATTCACACCCAATGAAAAATAGTTGAGCCTTATGTCCGCGTAAGAAGTATCTACACATTCATCTCCAGGTTGTGCAATTAGCATAATCGTATAATCCCCTGTATCAGAATAAATAAAACTAGGTGCCTCTGCAACTATAAAAGAGTCAGGGTACAATGGATCGTTGAAATACCATTCAAAGACCGTTGCGTTATCACTATTATTTACGGTATTCACTTCTAATGCATTATCGCATACAACGTCAGGGGTGAAAAAGGAAGAAATGGCTTGACCACAAATTCCAACATTAAACTGAAAGTCTCTTCTAGTGGTGGAAATTAATTCTCCATCCCTATATTCCTCTACACAAATTCCAACTACAAATTGTCCAATCACATCTGGTATCCCCGTTAGAAATCCTGTTTGGGAATCAATGGTCAAAACATCCGGATCAGCGGGATTACTATTCAACATATTCGCTACCCCATATGGAGGTGATACCCAGTTCACATCAGCAGGGATGGTTTGCTCCCAGGCATCTGGTTCAGGTAAGCCAGGAACTGCTCCTAATAAAGGTGTACACAAACTATAAACAATGGAGTCTCCATCTGGGTCAAAAGCAGATTGATCAAAATCAATGGGTTCTCCTGCGCAAATATAAATGGGAGGCCAAGCATTGAAGACCGCAGAATTATTGCATTCGTTCAGTGCTCTTTCGGATATATTAACGCCATAGGTTGCGCCTGAATCAAGTGGATCAACAATATTTACGATCGTACTATTTCGACAACAACGTTGGTAAATCAAAGAATAACCACCTGCAATTGGGAGTAATGTTAATGTATCAATATAAGTGGTTGTATGAACACAAACGTCAGGTGGAACGACTAGACATGGGTCAGCCAACACCGGATCCAAAGTATCGTTCAACATCATGTTGAAAGGGATAATGAGACTGTCCACTAAAACTCCGGCACTATTATAAATTCCTATGTCTGCAGGATTATCAAAAAAGGCATTTGGATTTCCGTTAAAGCAGTCCCGAAAAATGGTAAGTGTGACCTCGTATTGATTGTCTCCAAGGCATCTGTAGAACATCTCCCCTCCTACTATGTGGGTTGCCTTGCCGGTATTGCAAAACGCGATAAGGAATAAGAAGGTGATTGTTTTTAGGAGGGACTTCATTTTTTAATAATTGGATTCACACATATTATATAAGCCACAAAGTACGCAAAGCATGGAAGTTTTCACAAAAGTATTTATTTAGTTTTAAAAGCTATCGTTCGTACTCGTTTGCCTGGCTTTCCATCCGGCATCGTATCATTTAGGACCATTTTGGTGGCAGCCTTTGAATCAAAGACTTCTTTCATGTCTTTAATGCTGCCTACTGGAACTCTTTGTTGGTGCAATAATCTTAATAAATCTTCCCTGTTATAAGCTTTAATTGGTACGGATAAAATGTCTTTTAGTTCAGTCCGATGCTGTACCCTTGCTGCGTTTGTAGCGAATTTATCATCATTAGGTAATTCGTATAGTTCTAATACCTGACAGAGTTGTTTGAAATGACCTTCTGTACCAATAGCAAGGACGATCGACTTTCCATCTGCACAGTTGAACATTTCTCCATAAGGAGCAATATTTGGATGTAGTGTTCCCATACGTTGTGGGATTTGTCCTGCCATTAACCAGTTGTTGGCCTGGTTAGCTAAGGAGGCAATGGCCGCATCCAATAGAGAGACCGTGAGATACATTCCTTTGTTCGTTTTTGCTCGATTCAATAATCCCAATAGAATTCCTTCTTTCAATTGATGACCGGCTAGAATGTCAATTAATGCAACGGGCATTTTTACAGGTTCTCGATCCTGTTCTCCATTCATGTAAAGGAAACCTGCTTCCGCTTGAAGAACTACATCGAAAGCCGGTCGATTTTCCTCTTCTGGGCCAAAAGCCGTCAACGTTGCAAAAATTAATTGTGGGTTCAACTTCGAAAAGAAATCATAATCCATTCGCATTTTTTTTGCCGATGTTGTTTTGAAATTGGAAACTACTACATCAGCTTTTTTTACCAATTCATGAACTTGTTGTTGGTCTTCCCTATCGGTTAAATCTAGAAGCAGTACTTCTTTGCCTAAATTAATACTTGACCAGTAGGCGGAATAGGTGTCCTCTGGATTTTCAGTTGGGCCTTTCCAATTTCTGGTGACATCTCCTTTCGTTTTCTTATTTTCAATCTTAATAACTCTGGCACCTAATTCCGTAAAAAAAGCACCTACGGAAGGTCCTGCCAATACACTAGCTAATTCTATTATAACTAGGTTTTTGAAAAATTCATTGAGCATGAAATTGTAATATATTAAAGAATAGCCCATGAAGCTCATGGGCTATTCTTATTTTTGTGGAATACTTAAAACATTCGAAAATAATAAAAATCTTTTACTTCATTAAAGTAACGTCTCCTTTATACATACCAATAAAGCCATCAATGAATTCAACTTCCAGCCAATAAACAAAAACAGCTGAGTCCATTGGATCCCCTCTAAAGGATCCGTCCCAACCTTCTAGTTCTAGATTAGGTTGGAATTTACTATTTTCAAATACCACCTCCCCCCAGCGGTTGTAAACATGGAATTCATTAATCTGTTTGATATTTAAGTCATCGGCAAAAATGGTAAAGTAGTCATTAATACCATCGTTATTTGGAGAGAATGCTGTCGGTATATAAACATTACGTTCTTTGTCAACCACCACTCGTATATCAGCAATAGCTGTACAACCTGAAGTTGAATAAACAGTAAGGGTGTAATCAGTGGTGTATTGTGGATTTGCAATTGGATTCAAACAGTCGACACAAGACAAAGAGTCTGTTGGAGACCATATAAAAGTATCAATAGCAGAAGGAGGTAAATTAATAATTGCATCAATTTGTGTATCCTCTCCTAGCTGAATCGTCAATTGTGGAAGTACATCAATAAAGACCGTTTGCTCATTGGGTATGATGATCCCTTGTTCGAAGTGACAGCCTAGCGCATCTTCCACATACAAGGTATAATCACCAGGAGCTAGAGCGGGATAAAAGCCTGAATTGTCAAAGTTTACTCCGTCTAAAGAATACTGGTAAGGCGCTTGACCTCCAACAGCTTCCAGTACCGCAATACTTCCGACTTCTCCTTCACATATAGGCTCTGTCGTGAAAAATTCTACCGCAGATAAAACACTGTCATCTTCCTCCACTTCTATAGTGGCACTTGCCTCACAACCATTACTTGCATCTTCCACTGTAAGGGTATATAGACCTGCTTGATTAACATCTGGGAATAAAGTAGTTGATCCAGAAAGTACTCCTGGTCCAGCCCAAATGTAAGAGAAGTCCGAACCCGTTGAAGTCCCGGAACCATCTAAAGAAACCACCTCAACAACACAATCTAACATATCCGTTACATTGACAACAACATTCGGTTCTGTTATGTCTTGCGAAACAATAATTTGACTGCTGCTTTCACAACCGTTGTCCGTATTCAGAATGTTTAAGGTATAGATACCTGGCAAATTAACGGATGTATTCAAAGTACCATTACCACCTGAAACACCTGGACCTTGCCAATTATAAACAAAGTTAGCTCCGGTGGAAGAACCATTTCCAGTTAAGTCAACAGTCGTAATATCACAGGTTAATTCTATTGGATTGGCAATGACAACAGTTGGTTCGTCAAAATCGTCTTCGACTAAGTAGGTTGTTGTGTGTTCACATCCGTTTGTCATACTGGTAACTGTCAAAGTATAAGTACCAGCTGCCCCTGCCTCTATTTCACCATCTGTAGTGCTTCCGCTAATATTACCATCTGTAGTAGACCATAAGAATAATAAATCACCAACTGGTAAGGATTGATCACCCGTCAAAATAACAGAGGAGTTATCACAATTGATACTCGTCATCCCAATGCTGATAATATCTGCAACTGGATCTGCCATATCTAAGTTTACTTCCACGTCATCTGATGAGCTACAATCGTTGGACGTATCCGTAACTACTAAAGTATATATACCTTCATTCGAAACTTGGACTGTTTCCATATTACCAATAACAGCACCTGCTGGATTCAGCCATTGATAAGAAATACCTGAGCCATTTGCAGAACCAAAAGCGGATAAGGTGACTTGGTCTTGCACGCAAGTTAATATGTCATCCATTCCTGCAAAAGCAATTGGTAAGTTAACATCAGGTACCACATCCGTTGTGGCGCTAGACATACAGCCATTATCAGTATTTATTACCTCCAGTGTATAGGTGCCGGCAGTACTTGCGGTGGCATCTGATGTGTTACTAATGGAAATTCCAGAGGGGTCAAACCACTCAAAACTAAAGTTGCTGCCATTCGTAGCCGAACCGTTTAATGCCAATGAAGTCGTTCCACAATCAAGGATTTGATCATTCCCAGGCATAACATCGGGCTCTATAATATCTTCCAATACTTCTACTGCATCTGAAACACTACATCCGTTGTCAGGATCTGTGACTAACAAAGTGTACACGTCAGGAACAGTTACATCCAGATCAGCGGTATTAGAAACTACCTGATCCAAACTATTTGTCCATTCATATTCAATGTTGCCACTAATGGTTGAAGAAGCATTTCCATTTAAGAAAACATCCGAAACCGAACAGGTCAAAGTTCCCCCCATTCCAGCAACTGCTATTGGTAATGCTGCATCTGGAATAACTGAAGCCATTGAAGTGGC
>CAZDTI010000540.1:0-5587 GCA_964508085.1 uncultured Saprospiraceae bacterium
GGGCGTTTTAATTTGACGGAGCGGTAGATGAGCGTATTTTAAATAGTGTAGTGTTATTGTTCTATTTTCTTTGTTGAAGTCTTTGAGTTGAAGTCGACGAAGTTCTCCGGAACGCAATCCGCAATCAAAGAGGAGTTGAGTAATTAACAATTGTCTTACATCTCGGCAGGCGTTAAAGAGTTTTATTAATTCCTGTTTGTTAAGTACTTCGGTGTGGTATTTTTGAATACGAGGGTTTGAGTTGTGAGAGCATTGTTAACGATAGTGGAGCCTGTCCTGAGCCAGTCCGTACCGGAACGGGCGGGCTTGTCGAAGGATGGTTCTCCATCGCTTGTAAGGCTTCATCGAAAGAAGCGTTACCGGTTGTTTTCCATTTTTTTTTGCATGATGTTTTATTTAATGATTATTAATGGAAAGAAAGTACGAAAACTTGGGGAGAGTTTTGTATTTTTAGGGAGCGGGTTTTTACGTTAGGGAGTAAGGGGAGGAGTTGCGACGTAGGAGCTTTGTTCAACAAAGCATACAACGGCCATCTGTGGCACAAGCTTCCCGCGAGGAAGGCTATTGCTCCAGCCACCCACGGTCGTGTATGCAAGCGTTTGCACCACCAATCAAGAAATCTAAATGTAAATGAGAATAGTAGATGAAACTATAAATGTTGAATTAAATCATTCCTGTTTAGAAATATTAGGAGATTCTGGCCAAGAAAAGGTTTTCATTGCAGATAATGAAAAGGAAAATATTTCGATTTTTAGTGTTGATGGAAAGGTTATTTCAGAATTACACCTATCAGGTAAATTTGGATTGTGTAGTTTTAATCATAAAAAACGAATTATTTGTTATTTATCTCATGATGGAATTCATGTCATCACATATGATAAACAAGAATTAGGATTTATAAATGGAGAATTTTGCGCTGTACAAATTTTAAAATCAGAAATCTGGGCGGTCCAAAGAGTTAATGCTGAAAATGTCAAAATCAAAGTATTCAATATTCATTCAATAAAATTAGTTGCTGAGCAAAACCTAGAAGATATCTTTTATAACAGTAGTTATTGGCTTCATATCGGAATAGATCAGAATACAGTAAATATTTGGGTTGGCGGAGGACAAGATGGTCAAATTAATCTTTTAGCAAAAAAGGAAAATGACAAAATAGTTCTAGAAGAGTTTGGAGAATTTTATGATCGTCCTTTAGAAATGAATTTAGCTAAGACCGAATGTTTGACCTATAATAATAATTCAGTTAAACTTTACTCATTTCCAAAGCTTAAACTAAATTATATATTTAACATTGATGAAAACTATTCAATAGATCAAGCTCTTTTTCTTTCGGATAATCAAATTCTAATTAAATTGTATGACGAGGTTAAAGTTTTTACTAAGGACTTAGAAAGGATGGAATCCGTTAATATCTTTAAAGCTAAAAAATCTATAGAGTTAAAAAAATTAAATGAAGTTTTAACTTGTAAAGAAATTTATAGAATATTTAAATTTGGAAATAAAGTACTATTGGTCACAAAAGATAAGACAATTTATCTCGCGAATAATTCTATTTTTGGGTTTAGGCAAAAGAATCAAATTGAGTTACCTTTTTAGCAATTTTAAAGGCGAGTGCAAAACAAAAGCATACACGGCTATAGTGGCATTTTCGGCTTACGCGCTTTCTGACCCGCAGCCACTACATCGAGTATGCCAATCGTTATCTACAATAAAGAAACTAAAGTATGAATGCATTGAAATTATTATTAGTTGTTGTAATTCTTCAAAGTTGTAATACTCATGTTGCAAAATTTGAAGGAACACCTTTTGAAAGAATTAGTACTTCAGAAAGTTCGTTCACGAAGGCAGAATTAGACTCATTATCAATATTCTTAGAAAATAACCTTGAGACAACAGGAATGACTATCATAGAGAATGGAAAAATGGTTTATGAATATGGTAATGTAGAAGAGGTGAGTTATATCGCATCTTGTCGAAAAAGCGTACTAAGTATCCTTTATGGTAAGCATGTTGAAAAAGGTACAATTGATTTAAATCAGAAAATCGGAGAATTAGGAATTGATGAAGATAAAGGACTATTGGATATTGAAAAGCAAGCAACAGTTGATCATATAATAAATAGTCGATCAGGGGTTTTTTATGAACCTGCAAATCAAGGTTATGACAAGAATAATATCTTAGAAAGAGGTTCAGCAATTCCTGGAGAATATTTCGTCTATAATAACTGGGATTTTAATGTAGCAGGATATATATTGGAAAAAAAGACTGGGAAAAGCGTATATCAAGAAATCGAAGAACAACTTGCTATACCACTTGGGTTTCAAGATTGGAACATAAATAACCAAAAAAAGAAACATAAGAAAAGTAAATCTAGATATCCTGCATATCACATTTATATCTCCACTCGTGACATGGCTAAGATTGGACAATTAATGTTAAATAAAGGAGTATGGAATAAAAAACAAGTGATATCAGAAAATTGGATAAAAAAAATTACTTCTACTGTAACTCCAACAGAAACGGTCAATAAACGATCAGGACGAAACGAATCAAGTCCATTCCAATTTTCTTATGGCTATATGTGGTGGTTAGTTGATAATTTCAAACGTCATACTGATTTTGAAAATGCATATTCAGCAAGTGGATGGGGCGGACAATTTATAACTGTAATTCCAAAAAGAAATATAGTGATAGCTCATAAATACAAAGTCCCAAAATTAGTTAATTGGGGATTAAGAGATGGCGGTGTTACAGATCATCAATACTGGAATTTATTATTCCATACCTTAACGGGTAAAAAACGAATCTCTGAAAAATTTACAACAGGTGAAGCTCTGTCTCAGTTTGTTAATTCGATAAAAGAAGAAAACCAATCAACATCAGAGTATGATATTTCTGAAAGTGGTATCAATAGCTTTGGTTATTCCTTTTTCAAAAATGGCAATTATGAAAAGGCCCTTAAAGTATTTAAACTAAATGTGGAGCTATATCCAAAAAGCTTTAATGTTTACGATAGTTATGGAGAATGTCTCTTAAAATTGGGTTTAAAAAAACAGGCATACAATGCCTATAGAAAATCATTAGAGCTAAATCCTAATAACGATAATGCAAAAAGAATACTAAATAAAAATACTGTGGGTAACAATAAGTGATCACATCATATCTCTCCTTTGTCGAGAGACGCTGGATACTATTATACGTTAGGCACAATCACAAAAAGATATGCTTGAAAATCTTGAATTAACAAATATTGATGTTCGCTTTTATCTAAGCGTATTTTATTAAAGACACAAGATTTGCTTTAACAATCAATTTATAATACTTTAGATTGTATTTTAAAGGTAATTATTTAGATACATAACAGATATTAACTATATAAAGCTATGCAACTAAAAAAAATACTTCTTTGTTTATTACCCCTTTTTATATCTTTTGTTCCTTCCCTTACCGCACAGTTTGGAGAAGAGAAAATATTATTTGAAACCAGCACGTTCGACAATTTCCAGTTTGGAGACATTGATGGGGATGGCCGAAAAGACTTGGTCTCGAATGAAATGAGTTGGTATCAACAAAAAGAGGATGAGACTTATGAGGTTGGAAAACGATTAGGAGCAAGAACGGAATGGGTCAAATTATTTGATCTCGATCAAAATGGGACGTTGGACATTTTTTACAACTTGATAGATAATGATTCTATCTACTGGATGTCCAATACTGGGAATGGAAATTTTGAATCACAACAATTAATAGGTCTACTATTTGAAGCTGAACTAGACTTCACGGATATTGATGGTGATGGTGATTTTGATATAATAGCCTATGGGAAATCCAATATCTTTAATCCAGCAAGTACTGTTTTTTGGTTTTTAAATGATGGCGCACAAAATTTTTCTACTTCTGCCAATCTTTTCAGTGCGATTAGTACATCTATTGGTGATTTGGCCCTGGAGGATTTTGATGAAGACGGAGATTTGGATTTGTATGTTGCCAGTTTTAAACATGTATATTGGCTTGAGCATTTAGACGGACTTGGGACATTTGCTCCACCTCAGTTGTGGGTTGAATCTCAAGCTTCTAGTTCAGGATATGTTAGTAATATAATCTTTTTTGACGTTGATCACGACGGAAAAAGAGATTTGTATATGATTTACCATTATGGTAGTATTAATGATGATGGTTACTTAAGATGGTATAAGAAAGGACTAGATAATACATTAGAAATGGATTATACTCCGATAAATAGTCTTGACGGTAGTAATACATATATAGCGGAGGTCAATGGGGATAACTTTATAGATATAATCCATCATCACAATGATGAAGTGCGGTGGTTTAGAGGGATGCCTGATGATATTCAGGGAACTGCTAGAGGATTGATTATTGGGAACCACGTTATAAGTAATATTGTAATTGATGATATTGATAATAATGGGAATTCAGATATTATTTTTGAAAGACGTAATAAAATTTATCGGATACGAAATATGGCTTACCAGGCCGATGTTTCGATTGCTACTACAACGATCAATAATTATAGCGAATGGAGGCTAATGGATATGGGAGACATCAATGGCGACGGACTTTTGGATGTTGTTACTCAAGGCGACAGTCTTTTTTGGCAAGCCAATATTCCCGGAGTTCCTGTTTTCTCAGAAATCCGAGAAGTAAAAACGTATTCTCCCAATGAAAACCTTTACAATGATACTTATTTGAAATTAATAGATTGGGATGCTGATGGAGACCTTGATATTCTAAGCGGTCATACTAATAAAGTCTATTTGTATCCTAATGAAAATGGTTTGGGTGACTTTGGAATTGGTATTGAACTACCATTAGATATCAATATCAAATATTCTAGTTTTATTGGTGTTCAAGATAAAGGAACAGCAGTTGGAGATTTTGACCTCGATGGTAGTTTTGATTTTATCGGGTTATCCTCAACTGAAAATGGATTGTTTTATTGGCAAAACGATGGCAATGACATTTTTAATAAACAAGAACTGGGTGACTTTGATTTTAACATTTCTACTAACGAAATAGAATTAAAGTCGATAGATGTAGAAGCAGATGGCGACCTTGATATTGTTTTTTTTGGTCGAGTCAATAATGTGCGAACTATAATGTGGATTGAAAATATAGATGGTGTTTTTCAAACAGCTGAAGCTATCTATGCTACAAATTCTCTTTATCCTTACGATATTCTTTCAGCAGATCTCGACCAAAATGGTCAAGTCTATATTCTGTATAAAGAGTCTCCTAATTTTACGGAAGTAAAAGCAATGAAATTTAATAATGGTGTATTTTCAAGCGTTGGAGCAGCTTTTTTAAACGATACTGAAAACTTTGAATCCATCAAAGCTGTTGATATAGATGAAGATAATGACCTGGATTTAGTTATTAGTTCTCCAGATGATTTTACGATTCAATGGCTTGAAAACGATAATGGGATGTTCAATACTTTTCATGACTTATTGGACTCAGTTGCTTTTCCTCGGCTCTTTTTTTACGAGGATGTTTCCGGAGATAACCAAAAAGAGGCTCTAGATGATTCCATTTGGTTCTTTTTCTTTAAAGGTGTCCAAAA
>CAZDTI010000541.1:0-5548 GCA_964508085.1 uncultured Saprospiraceae bacterium
TAATCTTTTCTACTTTGCCACCCCATTCCCGTTCTGGCTCATAGCTGGCGTAGTATATCGCTGCACAAATTCCTTCATTTCATCCACCATGTCCGGTGATCCAATAACAATAGTAGCACGTTGATGTAAATCTGTCAATTCCATGTCTAAAATTCGCTCCAACTGGCAGGTAATCGCCTTACCTCCCGCTTGCTCGACTATGTAAGACAAAGGATTACATTCGTACAACATTCGCAATTTCCCTTGAGGGTACTTACGGGTATTTGGATATAAGAATATTCCTCCTTGGAAAAGAATTCTATGAATATCCGACACCATCGAACCGATGTACCGAAGACGTAGATTCAAGTCAGAGCAGTAATCAATATACCGGCGCATTTCTACATCGAACTTCAGATAATATCCCTGATTCACAGAATAATACTGTCCTCTGTTTGGAATTTTTATATCTCTGTGCGACAGACAGAATTCTCCGATAGAAGGATCCAGGGTAAATGCGTTAACTCCCCTTCCAGTAGAATAAACCATAATCGTAGAAGTTCCATAGATCACATATCCGGCTGCAACCAGTTCCGTTCCCTTTTGAAGGAAGTCGTTAATGTCGCAAGGTTTCTTTGCATTACTTTTACGACGGTAAATTCCGAAAATAGTACCGACACTAACATTTACATCAATGTTGGAAGAGCCATCTAGTGGATCAAAAACAACAACATATTTTGCGCTTTTGGAAGCGACACCTTGAATAGGAATAAAGTCCTCATTTTCCTCGGAAGCAATTCCACAGCATTCTCCGCTGTTCTTCAGGCAGTCAATCAATTTTTCATTGGCATACATATCCAGTTTCTGAACAGTATCTCCAGTTGAATTCTCGACGCCTTCTACTCCAAGTATATTGACGAGCCCAGCTTTGTTGACCTCTCGGTTAACAATTTTGGCTGCAACACCAATATCTCTAAGCAATCCGGTCAATTCACCAGAAGCGTAAGAAAAGTCTTTTTGCCGTTGGATGATAAACTCATCCAATGTAATAATTCGATTCATGTTTTGAATGGTTGGTTGAAAATGATTTGAGCCTTTGGTACGGCCCGATCACAATTAAAAATGGTAGAACAAAGATATTAAATTTTTCCTGTTGGCTATAGTATATCTTCGATTTGAAATCACAAATGGATTATTCCATAATGTCTTTACGAAAAGGACAGCGCTTTGTTTTATTTACTGGCGTTGCCAAAAGAACTCAATACAGGGTATTAATTAGTAAAAATCACTAGACAGATCATCTAAATAGTGAGCAACAGAGACCAAATGACGAAATACAGAATACATTGCTCCCTAAACCGAACAAAGCATTATTCCTTGTTCAAACTTTTCCTACCTTTGGCAAACAATTTCCACTAAAAACGGTTATTCTTTTTTGCTCTTTTGAACAACAAACGCGCCCTTGAAAGATCTTTTACACCTCAATAAGTATTTCATAAAATATCGCTGGCACCTGCTGCTGGGCATCTTCTTTGTTTTTGTCTCCAACATATTCCGCATCTTACAACCAAAGATTGTCCGACAAGCGCTAGACATGGTGGTTGAGAATATCAACTTATATCAGATGTTCGATGGTTTTGACAACCAAGGCATTTTATATAGGGAATTGGGAAAGATCTTGTTGTTCTTTGGGATGTTGGTCATTGTTCTGGCATTAATCATGGGAGTGTTTATGTATTTCATGCGGCAGACCATTGTCGTTATGTCTAGGCTGATTGAGTACGATTTACGGAAGGAAATTTTCAGTCATTATGAAAAACTGGATCGCTCTTTTTACAAAAGGAACAACACTGGCGATTTGATGTCGCGAATTACAGAAGATGTTTCAAAAGTTAGAATGTACGTTGGTCCAGGTGTTTTATACGCCATCAACTTAGTGTCTTTGTTTATCATGGTCATCTCTTCCATGATTGCGGTAAGCCCTACGCTAACAATGTACACACTGATTCCATTACCGCTCTTGTCCATTTCTATATTTTATGTTAGCACTTTAATCAATAGAAAAAGTACGATCATACAAACACAACTGGCTCGATTGAATAGTATTGCTCAGGAAGTTTTTTCTGGAATTCGGGTTGTAAAATCTTATGTTCAGGAAGCGCCGACCAGCAAACATTTCGATAAAGAAGCCAACCTTTATAAAGATGCTTCTATGGGGCTGGCCAAAGTAAATGCCTTGTTTTACCCAGTCATGCTATTGCTCATCGGAGCCAGTAATATTATTGTTGTTTATGTTGGAGGTTTACAGGTCATCAGTGGCGCCATCACTGCTGGCAACATCGCGGAGTTTGTACTGTATGTCAATATGTTGACCTGGCCAGTAACAGCCATTGGGTGGATCGCTTCTATCGTTCAGCAAGCAGAAGCTTCGCAAAAACGAATCAATGAATTTCTAAAAACAGAACCTAAAATAGTCAACCCTGTTAAAGAAGAAAAAGAACAATCGTTGGAAGGAGACATTCGTTTCGACAATGTTTCTTTTGTCTATCCGGACACCGGCATCCAAGCACTTAAAAACATTTCTTTCCACCTAAAACCGGGACAGAAGATGGCCATTATTGGTCGAACCGGTTCAGGTAAAACAACGATTGCTGACTTACTTGTTCGCCTTTATGATATAAACGATGGTCAGATTTTGATTGACGGACAAAACATCAAAGCCCTCAATCTTTCTAATCTCAGAAGTAAAGTAGGTTATGTACCTCAGGATGTTTTTCTTTTTTCAGATACCGTTGCTGGAAATATAAAATTTGGCAACAAATCAGCAAGCCAGGAAGAAGTAGAACAACATGCTCGCCACGCAGCTGTTTACGAAGACATTAAAGGTTTAGCAATGGGTTTTGAAACAACGGTTGGAGAACGAGGTGTTACTTTATCCGGTGGACAAAAACAACGTGTTTCCATTGCGCGAGCATTCATAAAGCAGCCCGACATCGTCTTGTTAGACGACTGTCTATCAGCCGTTGATACTAACACCGAACAGCAAATTTTAGGCTATCTCAACAATGCGTTGGCAAACACCACTTCCATTATTATTACCCACCGAATTTATGGCCTTTTGGATTTTGACCACATCATTGTTCTGGATGATGGAGAAATGATTGAGCAAGGCACCCACGAAACTCTGCTCCAACAAAAGGGCTATTATGCGGAGTTATTTGAGTTACAGCAAAGAGAAAAGGAGGAAGAGGGTTGAATTTGGCCAAATTTATTCCTGTTTCCTTATGAAATTGTAAACAAATAAGTACATTTGTAAAGCACAACAGGATAAAATATTTTTTCATCAAATTTCTTAAACGTGGATTACGATAATAATTCTAGAAGATTCGAGAGCGTTTTTTCCAAGAAAGTTAGAGCTGGGAAGAGAAGAACTTACTTCTTTGATGTCAGACAAACTAAAGGAGAGGACTACTACCTCACCCTTACTGAAAGTACCAAAAAGTTTGAAACAGATTCTTACGAACGCCACAAAATCTTTTTGTACAAAGAAGACTTTAATCGTTTTTTAAGTGGTTTAACAGAGGCTATCGATTATGTGAAGACTGAATTGCTTCCAGATTACGATTATGATGAATTTACCAAAAGACATCAAGAGTGGGAAGCACAGCGTGCTTTAGAAAATGCCGAGGCAGCCAAAGCAGCCGAAGCGTCCACTGAATCAACTACTGAAGAGTCAGACACAGAAGATATCACTGGTGACATTGATGTTACTAAAGATGACGATATGAGCTGGTAGTTCTTGAAAAACAAAACGAAAAAAGAGGCTGTCTCAAAAGGGGCGGTCTCTTTTTTTTATGGTAGAGGTAAAAACCTTATCTTAAAGGCATGAGAAAACGATCAAGCCAACCAGTATTCAAACCATACAATCCAGATCAACTAAGTTTGCTTCCTCCAAGTTTAGACGAATTAATACCGTCGAATCATGTAGTGCGGATAGTACGCCAGGTGATAGATGAGGTTAATGTCGATAGTCTTTTGAAAAAATATAAAGGAGGAGGGACTTCGTCTTATCATCCCAAGTTGATGTTGAAGCTATTGGTATATGGTTATCTGAATAATACGTATTCTTCGCGCAAACTAGAGCAAGCAGCAATGAGTAATATTCATTACATGTGGTTGTTAGGGATGCAGCGTCCCGATCACAACACAATAAATCGATTTCGTTCAGATAGGTTAAAGGGGGTATTAAAAGAAGTATTTAGTCAGGTTGTATTGCTGATGGTCGAAGCAGGTTTGGTAGATATAAAGACGATTTATGTAGATGGAACAAAATTAGAAGCCAATGCAAATAAGTACACTTTTGTATGGGGTAAGGCCATTAAGAGAAACAAAGCGAAGATAAAAACTCAACTAGAGCAAATGTGGTCTTATGCAGAGCAGGTAGCTAAAGAAGAGTTGATGGATAATGCTCCAACGACCTATGAGGAAATAGATGCAGAGAAAGTGAGCAAAACCATAGCAAGTATAAATGAAGCGATTAAAGATAAGAAGGTTGACAAAAAGTTCAAACAGAAGCTAAACTATGCGAAAAAGAATTGGCCTAAGAATTTAAAGAAGTATAAAAAACAAGAACAACTCCTCAAAGGGAGGAACTCCTACTCCAAGACTGATCCAGATGCGACATTTATGCGTATGAAAGATGATCCGATGAGAAATGGTCAACTTAAAGCAGCTTATAATTGGCAAATTAGCACCTCAGATCAATACATTGTCAACTATGATATTTATCAAACCACTACTGATTTTTCTACTTTACCCAAACACTTAGATCAATACAAAAAAATGTATGATCAATCGCCAGATGTTTTAGTAGCAGACTCTGGTTATGGCTCAGAGGAAAACTATGAAGACTTAGAAAAAAGACAGATTGAACCTTATGTAAAGTACCCTGGTTTTCATAAACAACAAAAAGCAAAAGGAAAGATCAAACCAAAAGAAGCTTTTAAACCACAACATTTATATTACAATGAACAAGAAGACTTTTTCATCTGTCCAATGGGACAAAAAATGGAGAAGAGATATGAAGTAAAAACCGTAAAACCATCTGGCTTTATACAAAAAGCAAATGTCTATCAAGCCAAAAGATGTGAAGGGTGTCCTTTGAGAGGGGCATGTCATAAAAGCAAGGAAGATCGAAAAATCCAGCTTAATCATAATCGCAAAAGGCATCAACAAAGAGTTGCTAAAATGCTGAATAGTGAAATTGGAAAAGCACATCGATCCAAACGTCCTTGTGATGTAGAAGCCGTATTTGGAAACATCAAACAGAATAAAAAATTTACCCGATTCATGCTCAGAGGAATGGAAAAGGTATCGATTGAAGCGGGATTAATTGCTTTAGCACATAATTTGGCCAAAATGGCCAATTAATGATTGGTTTAAAGCATTTTTTTGATTTTTACTGCTGTGGTTATTCAACATGGATTGTACAACCGGAAGTCACTGATTTAACCTCTAGAATCATGGAGTACAAAAAAAGGAGGCTGTCTCGGGTATTTGAGACAGCCTC
>CAZDTI010000542.1:0-5544 GCA_964508085.1 uncultured Saprospiraceae bacterium
AACTTATGGATAATTTAAGAACTGCAATGATAATATTTCATAGCTTAACGCTAGCTATAATTCTTTATTTTTCTTCTTTTCTGTTAACTGCAAGGTTTGATAGTTCATCTGATAAAACTATATTTATAACATTGGGAATCTTAATTTTAGTGAATTCAATCTTAAGAATCAGTGTATTATCTAGTTACAAAAATAAAAAAAGAAGTAAATGGATTTTGATGTCAAGCCTTTTATTTAGGTGCATTCAATTTTTGGTAACAGGCCTATTAATAGTTGACATGTTCATGCGGAATATAGGTTCACTTGAAAAAAGTTTGATTTACATTCTTGTTATAAATGCTATATTGGCAATAATATTTTGGACTAGGAAAGATAAAGTTGGGAACGAGAATATACAAGTTGATTAATGATTGATTTAAAAATAATTTAATAACAATACTCTTTCCGTTCTAAGACAATTCCTTCAACTACAGGATTCATATGTACATAACTTATCCCCGATAACCAATATTTGCTTTTCTAAATTCAAATTCATCACACAAATATGTTTCTTGTACATGAATTATCTTTTCATTTGACATTAATTCAAACAAACCACCTTTTCCAGTTACTTTCAGATATTTGTCTTTGGCATTCTTTAAACATAGCATATCTCCAAAAGAATCTCTTCCGTAAGGACTGTAATCTGAATAATTACAACCGTAGCAATTCTTAATGAGATAACTTTCTTTTATGGTTTCTTTTAAATTATCAAACAATTCTTCAAAAGAGTCTCCTTTTGATTCCAGTTTGACATTTTCGATTGAAAAACTGAACTTAAAAATTGGATGTTTTTTAGGACTAAAACTACCTAATGTCACTGTTAGAATTCCATTTATATGCTTTGACAGTAATGACTTTTTATAGGCTAATTCTACTTGAAACTCAACATCCAACTTACAATTAGTTAGCTCTTTGACTATTTCATTTGTTCCATAAACGCTTAGTTTATTAAAAGAGAACCTGCTTAATTGTTCTTTGTTGTATTTGTCTTCATTTTGAATTTCTAATCCATCAAATGTATCTCCTTTAAACAAGACATTTTCTAATTCTAATTCTAGAGAGTTGTTTTTTGTGTAATCTATTTCTGTAAACTTATTTTCGATTACGCCTTTAATTGTTCCGTGATTATCCTTATATGTAATTTCGTATTTCATTTTTTTGCTTGTATACAATGCAGTCCAGAAGAGCCTTTAAACTCTGGAACGCTCTCGTAGGCATTGGCTTGTAGTCACTGTTCATGACCATTAAGTTAAGTTTTTTTTCAATTCTATTTTAGAGTTAATTCAATCGTTCATTCACCAATTTTACAAACTTTTCAGAATTTTCGAGTTCAGGAAAATGACCACATTCCTTGAATTCAATTATCTCACAATTATGCACATGATCTTTAATTGATTCTTTAGACGTTTTCCGGTGGGAATAATCTTTTCCTCCCCAAACCAGTGTTACTTTTGTATTTTCAATATTCAAGGTACTCGTTTTTTCCTTACTAAGCCCTTGAACCAAACTTGACAGACAAAAGCACCCGCCTTGCATTATCGACTGCTGAGCTTTACTTTTAAAATCATTCTTAATTCCTGATTCTCTTGGTAATGCAACATCATACCAGACATCAGAGAATTTCTTAATTAATATCTTGTTTGTCAATTGACCGATTATTGGGATTTTCAATATACTGGGAATTGTAGTTTTTGTCCATTCAACTATAGAATGAATTGACGGAGTTTGCGCTATAAAAACATGGTTAAACTTATCACTGGAGAGCATCGCTGCATTCAAAGCATAATAGCCATTAGAACAGGAAAACAATAAGGATGTATTTTTTATTTTTAGAATTTCCATAATTTGGAAAATCAAATTTGCACCGTGTTGAAATGAATAGTCAAATTTTGAATTTGGGTATGAAAAACCTGCACCTGGATACTCAAAGCAAACAACTCTATAGTTTTTCGATAGCTTTTTGACTAATTGTATTTGATGTTCTATTGAATTTGGTGCATCAGGTACATTTATTATTGTAGGCTTATTCTCTCCAGTATCAAATACTCTGATCCTACCAAAATCAGTTTCCAAGTATTTCAAATCTTCAAAGTGCTGTTCTTTTTTGAAGTTATAAATCAGGTTGTCAATAAATCTTCCTGTCATACTTTTCGGTTAAAAATTCGAATTAATGATACTTGGTTCTAATTTATGCTTCACAAATAAGACAATATATATTGTTTTCTTAATAAAATATGACGTTGAGCTCTCTTCAGTAGCAGTATTGGCTTTCGCTCATTATTAGCTTCTGTTTTACTTCACTATTTTCTTTAAATGCAAGTTATACCCCTTAAAAAGTTGCTCTCTAAAAAATGACTTATTACGAGCAGTATATCCAAATGATTAATCTAAGCTCCTCCATGATTACTTATACTACAAACGTAATCAATTTTGAACTCCCCTCAAAACATCGTTCAACAAGCTAAAAACTAATGGACATAGCATTAAACCTCTAAATCAAATATTGGTTCATATCCAACACTTATACATTACTAACAACTATAAATAGACTAGACATCTATGACCTTTCCCTCGGAAGAATATTTGAACGAACTTAAATAGTAAATATAGACGATATTAAAAGTCCTTATAAGAAATTTCACTAAAAAATAAACTACTGGCAACCTAGACAAATAATAGCGCTGATTATTACTTTTAGCTTTTATTTTTTTTAATACCACCCAAGCTTAATGAGAAAAGAAATTATTAATACCATTTATGAATCCATATCCAAATATGCAGGTAAGGGAATCGGACAGCTATACACAGAGGATCAATTTTACGATAAAACCAATATTACCTTTAGTGGTAAGAGTCATGTTAATTTCGGCTCTTATAGCTACTTAGGCTTTCAACATGATCAACGATTAAAAGAAGCGGCAATCGATGCGATCGAGCGGTTCGGCATTCAATATCCTTCCTCCCGATCCTATGTCTCCTCTACACCATATCGGGAATTAGAATATTTATTAGGAGAAATTTTTCAACATCCGGTTATTCTCGCTACGACAACAACACTTGCTCATGTAGCGGTGATGCCTATTGTGGTCAAAGAGGGAGATGTAATTATTATGGATCAGCAAGTACATTCGAGTGTGCAATTCATGATATCACACCTCCAACTGCAAGGGATTCCATTTCACCTTGTCCGTCATAACCATTTGGAAAATCTAGAGAAACAAATTCAATCTCTATCTGAAAAGCACAACCGCATCTGGTATATGGTGGATGGTGTTTACAGTATGTATGGAGATACCGCTCCAATAAAGGAGCTACATATTCTTTTGAAAAAATACAAAAAATTTAATCTTTATATAGATGATGCACATGGAATGTCATGGTGTGGTTCCAAGGGTTCAGGATTTGCTTTGGACCAATCACCTTTTCATGAACGCATGGTTTTGGTCACCTCTCTAAATAAAGCTTTTGCTTCAGGTGGGGCGGTTGTTGTGATTCCAGATCCAGAGTTATCTAACATTGCACGTACCTGTGGTGGTCCTTTTATATTTGCAGGACAACTACAAATGTCTGCTCTCGGAGCCGGAATAGCTTGTGCTAAAATACATCTGTCTGACGAAATTTATGAACTTCAAGCTAATCTGAAATCTAAGATTGGCTTTTGCGAAGCACTACTTAGAAAACACAATCTTCCTTTTATTGAGCGAGCATTTGCAACACCGATTTTCTTTATAGGGGTTGGGTTACCGCGACTGGGATACACCTTAGTTAAAAAAATGATTCGATCTGGTCACTTTCTAAATCTAGCTATTTTCCCTGCCGTTTCTACTTCTTGTACTGGAATCCGATTTACGATTACTCGAAACCATAGCTTCACACAAATAGAAACTATGGTGGAGGCATTAGCAATCAATTTCCAAGAAACGCTTTATGAGGAAGAACGCTCTATTCGGGGCATATATAAAGCGTTCAGAAAGTCGCCCATTTACATTGGTGAAAGCAAGGAGGAGCCTCCGACCATAGTTCGTAAAGTCAAGAAGTTTAGGCTTCAACATGAAACCAGTATTGAACAAATCCCTGCGACTTTTTGGAATAAATTGATGGATGGAAAAGGAACATACAATTGGCGTGCTATTCTATCTATGGAAAAAATATTTCAAGATAATCCTGAAGCGCATAACAATTGGGACTTCCATTATTTCATTCTTCGAAACAAGGCGGGGAAAGTTATATTGGCCACTTATTTCACCTGCTGCATTTTGAAAGATGATGCAATTGCCCCTGCGAAAGTGTCTCAAAAAGTGGAAGCGAAAAGAATAGAGGATCCGTATTACTTGTGTTCGAAAACGATGTTCATGGGCTGTCCTCTTTCTATTGGTGACCACCTCTACATTGACAAAAGCAACGAAGATTGGAAAGAAGCTCTTGTTTTCTTTCTTGAGGAAATGGCAATACAGCAAGACAAGCTGAATGCAAACGTTCTGAACTTTAGAGACTTAGATACTTCTCAACAAGAAATTAGATTCCTATTTGAAGGACAAGGTTTTATTAAAGTAGATCTACTTGATAATCATATTATAAACGGTCTTCCAGTCCAGCCAAGCATGCCACTATTCCTTGAAACCTTAAGAAGTGATCGACGAAGGTTTGTAAGACAACGAGCGATTGCTAAAAGCGAATCGTTTACCGTCAATTTGCTCAATGCAGAAAACTTAGATCAGCTCGATGCGATTTATCAATTATATCTGAATGTGAAAAAGAAGAGTTTTGAACTCAATATATTTGACTGTCCAAAATCTTTATTTCGATCCGCACTACTTTCACCAGATTGGGAGGTTATGACACTGAGCCTTTCCGCTGAAGGGACTAATGGAGCACCAATAGCCCTTGCTCTAAATTACAAAAATGGAGACCAATACCATTTCCTGTTCGCAGGGCTTGATTACTGTTATGTCAAAACCCATGATAGCTACAACCAGTTACTTTGGCAGCTCGTCTTAAGGGCCTCAAAATTAAAATGTACGAAATTAAATCTGGGATTGACAACCGCACAGAACAAACGAAAGTTTGGGGCTCAGTCAATCCTTCAAGGCTCATATGTCCGAGTGAAAGATGATTACAATTTAAAAATTATAAATTCCATGACTAATAATTAAAACAAAAAATGAAAAATAGAACCCTTTGGATTGTTACTATAAGCGCTATGATAATTGGGCTATTCTTCGGACGAATATGGTTCAATCGACTCCGACTGGATTACAACCTAAACGGGAGGTATTTTGATAAAAGCTCTTCAGTTGTTTATGATGAAGACAGTGTTTTCGGATATGGAATACTCGCCTTATTTTTTATTTCAATTGGAATGGTTAGTTGGGTTATAATACTTAGAGCGAAACCATCAGAAATAAAAGAGTGTACAACAGATTGTCCATAGGAAAATTCTCTTTTTATAATATGGAATACGCCCTAACTTATTTCATACTCAAGTTAAAACTAGTCGTATAT
>CAZDTI010000543.1:0-5543 GCA_964508085.1 uncultured Saprospiraceae bacterium
CTAAGTAGCCTTCCATGCTTGCAGCAAAGTTGCAACACTCTCCCATTTTCATGTCGATGGTCACTTTTCCATCTGGACCAGTAATCAAAGTATTTCCAGTACAATCGTTAATTACAGTAGCGCCTTCGATCGGCTCTTTTGTACTCTTATCGTAAACCAAAATATTCACAGGAGAAGCTGTTTTGCGGAAGCTGTAAATATCATCTCTACCAGCGCCTCCATCTCTATCTGAAGAGAAGTGGCCACAAGTTCCTTCATCATTCATTATCAATCCGAAATCATCCGAAATCGTATTTATTGGGTAACCCATATTTTGGATGGCCCCCCATTGTCCATCTCCCTGATCATCCATATAGTATAAATCTAAACCACCTAATCCGATTTGTCCATCAGAAGAGAAGTACAATCTTTCGGTTGCATGGTAGTAAGGGAAAATTTCATTTCCTTCAGTATTAATCGCTGGGCCCAAGTTCATTGGAGGTCCCCACTTGCCGTTTTCCTTTTCAGAAACGTATAAGTCCATTCCACCGAAACCACCAGGCATATCAGAAGCAAAGAACAAACGACCACCGTCAGTTGTCAGTGCCGGGTGTGCTACGGAATACTCATCACTATTAAATGGCAATCCTTGATCACCACCAAATTCGTCTCCACCTGTGCTGACCGCATGGAAGATTTTTAGTTTTACAATGTTGTCATCGTCTTTTCCAACCTTACCATTCTTAATGTTATTTCTAGTAACGAATATTTCTTGCTGATCGCTAGAAAAGGCCACAGCAGCATCGTGGAATTTAGTATTCATTTTTTTGGTCCCAAACTTCTTTGGTGAACCATATTCGAAGTTACCACACTCTTCTCCTTTTTGTTCCTCTGCTGAAATGTAATACAATTCAAGGAAAGGGTTACCCGTCCAAGCATGTGTTCTTTTTACAGCAGCTCCTTTGTCACGCTCGGAGGCGAAAACGATTCCATCTTTGTAGTAAACTGGTGTAAAGTCATCCAAGCCAGAGTTGAAATCCAGATGTTGAATATCATAGATACCAGAGTTCTTTGTCATTAGTTCGTCCTCATAATCACAGGCTTCTACTAAATACTGACCACGTAAGTCATCAGGTACTTCGTTGATGTATTTTTCATACCATTCCTTAGCAAGGTCGCATTTACCGTTACGTTGCAATGCCTGTCCGTAGTATAAACGATGAACAGATTCCGCTTCTGGTAGCCGAACTACCTGACCATACCAATATTCTGCATTTTCAGAATCAGAGATTTTACGGTAACATTCAGCGATGTTGATTTTCGCTTCAGCATTATCGCTTTTATCCAAAATTTGATTGTATACTTCGATCGCTCCAATATAGTTGAGCTGATCCATATACCGTTGAGCTTTGTTAAGCTTTTGTGCTTGAACACCTGTGAAGGCAAAGCAGCAAAGCAAGAGGGCAAAAAGTGTTTTCTTACCAGTCATAAGTAATGTTTTTTGAATGTCGTTCGAGGGATTAAAAACCATGTGAATTAATTTAGAATGAATTGTTTATGAATGTGCCCTCAAATTGTGAACGCTATGTATTTATTCTTGAATAATGAATTTTTAATAAAATTCAGATTCGTAAATTATTTGTTATTAATTTAGCTAAGCTTAGAAATATCGAGGTGTAACCAGTTGTTTCGATTTATAGTTAAACTCATATCCTAGCATGACCTCGAAAGATCCCTGTGCAGGTCCTTGAAGTTTTGTCAAAGTATAATCATATGCGGCTCCGATTCGGAAACCATTTGCCAAATAGTAAGATGCCCAAAGATCGACACTGTCAAAAGAACTGGAATCATCAAAGGCTTCAATAGCAGAACGGAAAGACGCACCTACCCATAAGGCCTCATAGAATAAGAAAGATAAGTCGATGTCGAATTCTGTTGGTGCTCCAAAGTTTTGGTAAACTTCATCCTTTGCCAAGCCACTCAATAAACCAACGTTCTTAATCAGAATAGAAGGTTTGAAAATAATCATATCTCCTTTTATTGGAATCGCAACACCTGTGCTGAAGAAGTAGTGCCGATATTGTTTTGCCCAAACAGCTGTTTGAATCTCTCCACCATCAATTCCTTTCTTTCTAAGGTCATACTCAAGCAAGTGTGGAACACCCAATCCCATATAAAACTTATCATTATAGAAATAGATTCCACCACCAAAATTTGGTAAAATGAAACTTGGTTCTGGATCGTCATAAGCTGCATCGGCTTGTTGATCCAATGTTAACTTATTCCAATCAGCTCGCCAACTAATAACTCCTCCTTGGATTCCAATGGCTAATTTTGATTTATCTCCTACCGGAATACGGTAAGCATAACTCAAGTTTGCCTGAATAGTATGAGTCGGACCAATAATATCATTAGTTGCGTTAAAACCTACTCCAACTCTCTCATTTCTAAGTGGCGTATGTGCAGTAACTGTTTGAGTTGTTGGCGCTCCATCTATTCCCCACCATTGTGTCCGGTGTAATACTCCAATAGACATGTGGTCTTTAGAACCCGCATAAGCTGGATTGTAAACCAAACTATTAAACATATACTTGGTAAACATAGCATCCTGTTGTGCAAACAGGCCTGTGGAAAAGAAGCATGCGCAAATCGCAATTGTAATAATTTTTCTCATGTTATTTAGTTTAATCTCGCTTGTTTTGGTGTTGTAAGATTCAAATAGTTTCAAAAAACGGTGTATTTAGTATGTCTTTAGTTGATTTTTCAAAAATGATGCTAGAAAGTAATATGACTGATTTTTTTTATAGCTGGTACCTCTTAACCATTAACTTCTCACATTTAACCTTTAACTTCGTTCAACGTATTTAATTCCAGAATCATCCAGTGATAACGGGAATTGAATCCGATGTCGCTCTTAAAATTGAAATATATCTTCCGTTTAAAGTCGACTCTTAAACCATTAATTATTAGCGACTAATAACCACCCAGCCAGAAGCCGTATCTCCAGAATCATTGCCATAATCGATGAGGTAAAAATATATTCCATCAGGCAAATCAGTTCCTTCCCAATCACCACCCCATGCAACATCATTGTTATATTCTTTTAGCTTAAAAACCTCATTTCCCCATCTGTTAAAGATAGTCACTTCATTGTCCGGAAATCCCTCAATTCCCTGGATTTCCCAGAAATCATTCACACCATCTCCGTTTGGAGAAAATGCATTAAATATTTTTAATTCATCAGCTGGACATTGGACATAAACATTTACGAATGCAGTTGCACAGCCTGTACTGTTGCATATTTGGTAGGTATAGGCGTCACTTGAGCCACAGTAGCCCGGATCCGGGGTATAGGTAACCGTACAATCGTTATTGGCGACTGCAATTCCATTAGTAGGGCCAATACCTCCATCATCAATACTTACTATCGTAATACTATCAATGGTATTTCCTGGAATGATGTCATTATCACACACATTAATTACAATGCTATTTGACACCGATAAATCCAAGGTATCTGAATCCGCATTTAAGGTCGGTAGATCGAGTACAATATCATCTGTCACTGTAATTTGGTATATCGTCGTATCACAGAAACCTAAATCATCACAGATATAAACACAAATTTCTTCCGTTCCTACTATTGTTCCGGCTACATCAAAACAGGGTGCACCCGCTGTTGGTGTTAATGTTAAGGTAGCTGGGAGTGGATCACAGAAAAATACAGTGTCTGCAACCAATCCTCCTAATTGCGAAGGATCTGGACAATAGGTCGTGCTTAGCGTTTCTAATCGAATGGTATCGGAGACCATTTCTATCGTTGGCTCAGAGGCACAAACAACCATTAGCAGCGTATCTTGATTTCCCAAATCATCTGTCAAATAAATACAAGCAGTGTCTTTTCCTACCGCTAAACCTTCATAAGAAACGCAGTTATTAAGGGGGTCAACCATAAAATCTACAAAGCCTCCGGTATTACCTGCACAACCGTTGGCAACCGTAGTCAGGGTACCTGGTAATTCTGACAAGTCGAAATCGCAAAAAATTTCTGTCGTATTTAAATAAACTGTATCATAATAAAAACTAGAATTTATCGACTGCACATTAAAATTAATAACAGTAGTATCACAAATTCCAAATGCATCGCAAATCACAATACAAGCAGTATCCTGACCGACATTAAAGCCATTATAATTAATACAATAAGTATCTTCATCAATAAAGAGTCCTACACTTCCTCCTGAAGCACCTGGACATATGTTATAAATGGTATCTACCGCATTAGGCAATAGAACACCCGTATTAATGCAGGTAATACCTTGACTACCCAACAATATATCTACATCTATACTATCTGTACCGGGTGTTCCTGGCACATTGACATTTACGATGTAAGTCGTGGTATCACAAAAGCCGAGGTCATCACAAACTTCGATGCAGTATACATCTGTTCCTCCTGCAATTGTTGTTATCAATAAACAAGAGTCACCATTTATAAAGAGCGAATTTGTGGCAAACCCAGAGATTGCTGGACAAACATTCGTGGAGCTAACAGGAGTTCCTGGTAATTGGGAAAGATCAAAGCATTCTACGCTAGAATCACTAATAAGGTAACTCAGATTGACCGTATCGTTTTGAATACAGGCTACATTGACGTTGAATGTATCTCTGGTACCAGAAAGGGTTTCTAGTATGACAAATTCTGTAGCTCCGACCGGAAAGTTCAATTCTGTTCCCATTGCTTCATAACTTTCTTGAACAGCTATGGTGATGGGTATCAATTCAGCCACCTGATAAATGACCATATCAGAATAAGTATTCATTTCTGAACCTCCTGATATTTCGAAAGGAGGATTATATACCCAATTTCCAATAGGATCAAGCGTATTCAAAAGCACAACTAGCTCATTGAGGTCCGCGAAACTGTTGTTGGTGGCAACATTATTTAAGTTTACATTCCAGGAAACCAGATTATAAGGACCATTACTTGATAACAAGTTATAATAATATTCTGTAGTGGTATCAATATCACAAGGTAGGAAACCCAAGTTATAAGGCGCACCGTTTGCAGTCAATTGATAAGATGGAATTTCAGCAATAGGGAGATCTATACAGAGCGGTGCATTGAGGGTACAATCTGAGACACTTAGCAGAACGGTATCTGCTACGTTCACAATGGTACTATCTATGAATGCTTCCGTTCGTTCTAAAGCTGATTCGGGGAATTCCGCAGCAAGACAGGTATTTAAACCATTCCAGCTTATGGAAAGTAAAAGCGTTAGTGTAAGTAGTATTCGCATAAAATTTTCTTTCATGGTAATTTAGGAATAGCAGACAAAGCATTGAGCGATCAATACCTTTTTCTTTTACTCCCTCATTAAAGATTCAGGATCAACAACTGTCCTTCATCCCTTAGTAATTCGGGTTAATAATATGTTCAGTGTTCAGAGTGGTTATCGTATTTTCTAAATGGTTAAAGTAGAAAACCGCGAAGAAGCCGCGCCATACAGTCTACCTGAGTTGTAAAAAATCAATTCACTTTTTCATTTATTCTATTCTTCCTT
>CAZDTI010000544.1:0-5539 GCA_964508085.1 uncultured Saprospiraceae bacterium
TATTTCTCTACTTTTTTCCAAAGACTCTTAGGTATGTATGCTCTGGAAGCCGCAGAACATTTCTGCCCCTGGAACTCAAAAGCACCACGAACCATTCCGGTTGCTACTTCCTTGGCATTTGCAGAAGCATGCGCTACGATAAAGTCCTTTCCACCTGTTTCTCCAACAATACGTGGGTAACTTCTGTACTTGCTCATGTTCTGACCAATCGTCTGCCACAATACATTGAATACTTTGGTAGAACCGGTAAAATGCAATCCTGCGAAATCACGATGCTTCAAAATAATCTCTCCAGCGATTGGTCCATCTGTGAAGATCAAGTTGATCACTCCTGCTGGCAAACCTGCTCGTTCAAAAATTTCCATAATCACCTGTGCAGAATAAATCTGTGTTTCTGCTGGCTTCCAAACGATGGTATTACCCAATAAAGCTGGCGCTGCACAAAGGTTACCAGCAATAGAAGTAAAGTTGAACGGCGTAATTGCAAAAACGAAACCTTCTAATGGACGGTGCTCCATACGGTTCCACATGCCTGGGGCAGATTCTGGCTGTTCGCTGTAGATCTCTGTCATGTACTGAACATTGAAACGGAGGAAATCGCAAAATTCAGCAACTGCGTCAATTTCTGACTGATAGCAATTTTTGGATTGTGCCAACATAGTCGCTGCGTTCATCTTCGCGCGGTAAGGCCCAGCCAATAAGTCAGCTGCTTTCAAAAAGACCGCCGCCCGTTCTTGCCAAGGCATATTCGCCCAAGCGTCCTTTGCTTTCAATGCTGCTTTGATTGCATCTTCAACATGTTTTTTTCCTCCTTTGCTGTAGGTTCCCAATACATGTTTGTGGTCATGTGGTGGGTGCATCGTTACCTTTTCTTTGGTTCGGACTTTTCTACCGCCAATGTACATTGGGATGTCAATCTTTTTGGATTTCATCGCTGCGTACATGGCTTTCAATTCTCTTTTTTCGGGTGATCCGGGTGCGTAGCTGTAAACAGGTTCGTTTGTTGCTACCGGGACATCAAAGAATGCGTTGGACATATTTTTTTGGTTTAATTTTTTACTGAGTTAGTATAATAATTGGTTTAGTAAGCGAGGATTTCATTGCTTGGCGCAAAAGTAAGCTTTTGATGGAGAATAAGAAAGTGTTTTGATGATAGGATCTCGCAAATCCATTAGATTTGTCCTATCAAAGGGAGGACAGCAGCTATACGTATCTTGACGTTTTATTTACTTTTTGAAGCACGTCTGCGAGTTTGTATCCCAATCGCTGTTTGTAAACTTGCATAAACGGGTATTTTACCGAAAGGAATATTTATTTCTAATCTATTGTTAAACCAACCCGTCCTAAGTCCGATAGAAACCAACAAGCCTACGTTTTTTGTCGCTTCAATTTCTGGAGGGTAAACGGCCAGAGGGGGAGTTGTCGGAGAAGGAGAGTTAATATAGCTTATGACCGTATCTTCTCCTGCATCCTCTATTCTATACAAGCCAACACCTCCTCCATAATAAAAATCTGCGTTTCTGCTTATCGATTTGAACTTATGTACAAATACTTTTCTTGCGGATATTTTTGTGCTGATATCTGTTTTTCTAACATAAAACCCTCTATCACCTGGAAAAAATCTAACATCAACCGTGTTTTTATCATAGCCCATTCTAGTCCCATCCTTCTCAAAAGCAGCTCCTAAATAGAAATTATTAAAGATATACAATTGAGCACTAACAAAATAGCCAGCCGCCGCAGCATAATGTTTTTGTAAAGGAGTTAACAATGATCTTCCGATTTCTAGTCTTATGAATATAGGATTTGATTTCCAGTGCATGTTCATGTCCAGTTTATCCTCAGGAACACTTTTTCTTTTGCTCAGTCCAAACGAATAGGAGATGCTGGTTTCTACTATACGATCTAGATTTCTTCCGGCTAGTGGTATTACGGTTAGACCATATCGAATGTCTTTTACGCTGTATCCTAAATGGTAAAGCAAAGGGTAAAAATTTCTTTCCTCTCGAACGTTTAAATTCCTTGGTGGGTCAGTTATACTTAAGTATCTATCATAATAAATTACCTCATTCTTTAAGAAAACGCCACTGTATCCGATCCCAAATATTGGTCTAAAGTTTTCAAAAACGGGGCTATAGTCAAATCGTAATTGAATTGATTTATAATTTGAAAATTCGCTTTCTCGACCTTGAAGTACGTCTGTGAACCTACTAAAACGAGGCACCCCTATGGGACCTTCTATGCCTATAGTGGAAACGGCATGTTCATAACGAAGTCCTATAGAGACAGATTTATGCTGGAATCGCAACGTTCCATTTAAGCTTACAGCTTGAGCGTGGTCTGACTCTGCTAGTACGGAATTAATCATACCGGTCCCTAATTCAAACTGAAGCACGCTGTTGTTTTGCCCAGCTAAGTTAAGGGCGAGCAGAGGTAGGATTAAGATGTTTATTAGTTTTTTCAATTGCTTTAGTCTTTGTATTTATTCAAGTTAAGGCAAATCTTTTGAGGATTTGTCATATCTCTTAGGGGCTACACTTTCACCTCCTCCGGCAAGAAACTACTAGCATCTCCCTTCCCCTTTATAATCTCTCGAACAATTGTAGAACTAATGTGAGAATAAGCCGGTTGGCTAATTAAAAACACTGTTTCAATTCCCTCACCAACGATGTTGTTCAATTGAGAAATGGTTTTTTCGTAATCGAAATCAGAAGCATTCCGTAGGCCACGGAGTAAATAATCAGCATTTCTTTTTTTGCAAAAATGAGCGGTTAGCCCTTCGTAGGAATCTACTTCAACTTTTACATCATCAGCAAATACATCTTCCAACCAGGAGATGCGTTGTTCCAAATCAAAAAGGTATTTTTTCTGAGAGTTGATTCCTACCGCTACGATGATTTCATCAAAAAGCGGGGCGGCACGGCGGACAAGGTCTACGTGACCGACGGTGATGGGATCGAAGGAACCGGGGAAGACGGCGATTTTCATGTTCTGATTTTGGTTGTTAGTTATTTCAATACTGACTTTTTCATATCAAAAGCTAACCCAATGTACGAATTGTTATTGAAATCAAACTTATCAATTATATTCCAACCTAACTTTTACGGGTTTGATGTCTTTTATATTTCCAATTCGGGAGTCTTCATTTTTTGGTGAACGCAAAGTTCGCTAAGCACGCAAAGTACTCAATATTAACCTGTTATGTTTTGCGCTTTCATTTTGGACACCATTTATTAAACATTCCCCCAATTCTGACTCCTACCCTTTTCCCTATTTTGAAAGGAGTGCTAAGCAGTTCTAAAATACAGATTTACTCATACAAAAAACACAGAGGCCGCAGAGCAGAATACAAAACAGTGCTTTAACACGTCTTATTCTATGCTCTCTGCGGCCTCTGCAAGAGAAAAATACGATAACGAAACCCTCTTAATCCTTAATCCTTATTTTTTTAATCCTTAATCCAATTTCAATACATCCAAAAACGCTTTCTGCGGCACCTCCACATTACCAATCTGACGCATCTTCTTCTTTCCTTTCTTCTGCTTCTCCAATAACTTTCGCTTACGCGTAATATCACCACCATAACATTTGGCGGTTACATCTTTACGTAATGCAGAAATGGTTTCTCTGGAAACAATCTTGGCTCCTATTGCTCCTTGAATCGCAATTTTAAACTGCTGACGTGGTAACAAATCTTTCAGACGAGAGCAAATTCTTTTTCCAAACATGGCCGCCTTGTCGCGGTGAACCAAGGCAGACAAAGCATCCACCGGATCTCCGTTTAGTTTGATGTCTAATTTTACTAAATCGGATCTGCGGTAAGCAATTGGTGTATAATCGAAAGAGGCATAACCTCTGGAGATAGATTTAAGTTTATCGTAAAAATCGAATACAATCTCTGCCAATGGCATTTCGAAAGTCAATTCTACACGACTGGTCGTCAGATAGGTTTGTTTGATAAGGACTCCTCGTTTGTCCATACAAAGCTTCATGATTTGGCCAATGTACTCTGGCTTGGTAATGATCTGAGCGGAGATATATGGTTCTTCCACAAAATCGAGCTGGGAAGGATCGGGAAGATCGTTTGGTGTTTTTACAACAAACTTTTCTGAGTCTCTTTTCGTCGTTTTGGCGTAGTACGTTACGTTAGGAATGGTCGTAATTACCTCCATATTGAACTCACGCGACAAACGCTCCTGAATGATTTCCAAGTGCAACATCCCCAGGAATCCACAACGGAATCCAAAACCAAGTGCGGCAGATGACTCTGGCTCAAAAACCAAAGAAGCATCATTTAGCTGTAGCTTTTCCAGGCTATCTCTCAGGTCTTCAAAATCGTCATTATCAATTGGAAAGATACCAGCGAATACCATCGGCTTCACATCCTCAAAACCTTGGATGGCTTCCTCACAAGGGCGCTCCGTATTGGTGATCGTATCCCCTACTTTAATTTCTTTAGACACTTTAATACCTGTAATGATGTAGCCCACATTTCCAGCACTCAACTCCTTCTTAGGCACTTGGTCTAATTGCAAAATCCCCACTTCATCTGCCTGATAATTTCCTCCGGTATTTACAAAATGAATTTTATCATTCTTGCGCATCGTTCCATTCAAAATACGGAAGTAAGCAATCACTCCTCGATAAGAATTGAAAACAGAGTCAAAAATCAATGCTTGCAATGGCGCTTCCGGATCTCCTTTTGGAGCAGGCACTCTTTCTACAATCGCCTCCATAATATCCTCGATTCCTTCTCCCGTTTTTCCACTGGCCAATACGATCTCTTCTTTCTTACAACCGATTAAGTCGATAACCTGATCAGAGACATCTTCAATCATGGCCGATTCCATATCTATCTTGTTCAGAATTGGAATAATTTCCAAATCGTGCTCAATGGCTAAATATAGATTCGATATGGTCTGTGCTTGAATCCCCTGTGTAGCATCTACGATCAACAGCGCACCCTCACAGGCCGCAATGGATCGAGATACCTCATAAGAGAAATCCACGTGCCCCGGGGTATCAATAAGGTTGAAGGTATAGGGTTCTTTCTCGCCAGGCCGATTGTAATACATCTGAATGGCGTGACTTTTAATGGTAATCCCACGCTCTCGCTCCAGGTCCATACTATCTAATGCTTGGGCGGTCATGTCCCGTTCTGAGATCGTTTTGGTAAATTCCAAAAGGCGGTCGGAAAGGGTACTTTTCCCATGATCAATATGGGCAATGACACAAAAATTTCTAAGATTCTTCATAAGCGCGCAAATATACGGTTTTCTACGTTGGATTATAACAGAATTGTACGTTGGATTGTTCGAAGAGTTTTAATTAATAAAAGAAGGTTTTTTCTTAGGGTCTCTAAATAAATCCGTTAGAATAGATTATGTATGCTATTCCTCTTAATTATCCTTCCTAGTCAAATACTGAAGCTTCAGGAATATGAACTTGAACTTAACCTGAAGCTTCTATTATCTAAGGTTGATAATCTGGACCAAATGGTTATAGAAGGATTATTGAATCTATCCACAAAAGACATGAG
>CAZDTI010000545.1:0-5525 GCA_964508085.1 uncultured Saprospiraceae bacterium
GCGTGCCCGTCTGGCGTGGCGCCAGCCCGACAGGGGTGCCAGCCTGCGTGTAACAGCCTTTGATTGGCCGAGAACCCGCCCGACCGCTTGCGGGCAGGTTTTGCCTACTTTTTTTCGACTGAAATCGACGAAGGAGATTCATGATTCTCCTTTATTTAAAATAAAAATCGATGAACTAAAAAGTAGGTCGCCGAAGGCCTCAAGGAAAAGCTAATTTCAAAACGACTCTTACCCCTTCAACAACAAATCAATATCATCCATAGACAAAGACTTCAGTGAAGCACTATCTGAAGCAATCACATTATCAAACAACTCACTCTTCAACTCCTGCAATTTCAAAATTTTCTCTTCTATAGTCCCGAGCGAAATCAATTTATAAGCCAACACTTTATTCTTCTGTCCAATACGATGTGCCCTGTCAATCGCCTGATTCTCCGCCGCCTTATTCCACCAAGGATCATAGATAAAAATGGTATCTGCTGCTGTCAAGTTCAACCCGACTCCACCCGTTTTCAAGGTCATCAAAAACACCTTACAATCCGGCTCATTCTGGAAGCGGTTAACTAGTGATTGTCTATCTCTTGTCGCGCCTGTCATACTCACAAAGTCAACATTCATTTCCATTAATTCCTTACTGATACTTTCGATGGCAGCAAGGAAATTTACAAAGATCAAAACCTTATGTCCATTGGCCAGTGCATCAAATAGCTGCTCGGTCAATAATTCTAATTTAGCGGAAGCAACTCTACCTTCAGACACCGCCTCTGGTACTGTAGCAATTTGCCGCAACTCATTGAGTGCCTGGAAGATAAAGAACTGTGACGATTCTATCCCTTTAGCCGCAATTTGTTGTTGAATGGCTACTTCATAGAAAGCCCTTCGTTGGTGATAAAGTTTGTGTTGCGCCGGATTCATCTCCACCGTAAGCACCTGTTCGATCTTATCTGGAAGGTCATCCAAAACATCTTTTTTCAAACGACGAAGGACGTAAGGATATATTTTTTGGCGCAAAGCCGCCATTGCATCTTTATTGTTATCTTTTTGAATTGGGGTCAGAAAATCTTCGTTGAAACGAGTGGTGCTGCCGAACATTCTGGGGTTCAGAAAACGGAAAAGCGAGTACAATTCGCCAAGGTTATTTTCAATGGGTGTACCACTTAATGCTAGTCGGTGATCAGAGCGAAGCATCAATGCCGCTTGCGTTGTTTGTGCTTTTAAGTTTTTAATATTTTGAGATTCATCCAGAATTATATAATGGAAATCTTCCTCTTTTAATCGCTCCACCTCATTTCGCATGATGGCATAGGTCGTCAGAATTAAATTAGATTTTTTTGCCTCTGTGAAATTTCTGTTGTTGCCATAGAAAGTATGTGTTGTAATTTGAGGAGCAAATTTGGCAATCTCTCGTTCCCAGTTAAACAACAAACTTTTCGGCATCACAATCAGCGAAGATTTTTTCTTCTTGGGATAATCTGCAGCGAGCAAAGCAATAGTTTGGATCGTTTTTCCCAGCCCCATATCATCGGCCAAACAACCACCAAGTTGATGTTTTCGAAGGTAATTCAACCATTTGTAACCTTGCTCCTGATAGGGTCGAAGCTCTGCATTAATCTTAGGAATTTTCACTTTGGATCCTGCCAAAGAATTGAAACCTTCATAAATAGATCTTGATTGCTCAAATACCTTTTGATCTGCTACTTCATTGATTAAATCTTCTGCCATTGGTAAATCGAAAAAGGAGAGTTCCGCTTTTTTACCTTCTGCCTTTTTGAATAATCGTTCAAGACGTTTGACGTATCGTTCGTTGAGCAATGCATGACTACCATCACTGAGTTGAATGTAGCGTTGTTTTTTATATTGGCTAATGGCATCAAAAATATTGATTTCATCGCCACCAAAATCTAGCGTTACATCGCCTTCAAAGAAATCAATATTGTGGCCTAGACTCATCTTTAGCTGAGGTGCTTTGGTACTAATCTTATAAGACTTCAATTTTTCGGCTCCAAAAATTAAATAACGTATAAGAAGGTTAGGGAGCTCACCATAGATGAAATTTGCCGCTGTTTCCTCAGGAATAATAAAGAGTTGACCATCCAGAAAGATTTCTTCCTGCTCTGATTTTTTCTTCTTTGGATGGTTGCGTTTTAATAATTTTCCAATTTCACGAACGTAATTCTCTGTCGGCTCTTGATCAATTAATTTGATGGTGACGATCTTTTCCAGGTCATTAATTTCTGCAAAGCGGTACAACTCGAACTGCTGTAAAGCCATAATGTCTAAACCCGGTAAAGACTGCCCGACGCGCAAGTACAGGGCATTATTTTCATCAATTTTTTCAAAAAATAAACAAGGTTGCGCTAATACTTTTTCCTCACGGGAAACCTGGAACTTATAATCCTCAAAAGAAACTTTGATTTGATCTAAGTTGGAAAACAAGAGTGATAGATAGATCGGTAAATCCTTACGGAAGAATTTTGTTATAAAATGGCTCATATTGAAAGAGCCAGCTCCCATCGGATCTACTTCAATGATCTGATTGTCAACTAAAACAAAGGATTCGGTGATGACCTGAAAGTCTTCATGTGGAATGTCATTGTGTTGCAAGACAATCATAGCTTGGAAAGCATCCTGCTCCGCTTCATCCTCTACGGGCTGAATCAACAAACGTACTTCCCCCTGCCCTTCTGCAAATTCAAGGAACAGTTTTTTATGATCAATGATGTTGTCACAAAGTTGTAAGGCATCAATGAGGAAGGGATAGTCCTTGAGGTAAATTTTGTCTTGTGGCTTCTCCCAATCAATAACGAAACTATTTTTGTCGCGGATGCTTTCTAAGGTTCGAAGCACATTTCGACTGGCACCAGCGTAATTAAGATACGAGGTTTCTGCGATTTTGCCTTGTTCATCAGTCACGTCGAGGAAAGCCCCAAAATGGTCAAATCCAATTTGAAAAAAGACCTCTTCAAAGGACTGAGTAGACCCTTTTTGGAGTGGTTGCTTTTTAAAAAAATCGAAAAATTTATCAGACATTATCCAGTTATTATGATTCTTTGAGTGTTAAAATCTTCTTCTCAAAGAAGGGTTATTTTAGGCAGAAAGCGCGAAGATACGAAAGGGACGGCAGGAAAGGGATTTTAATTTAGTTTATTTTGCCTAACTGTTTTAACAGTTGTGAGTTTTGAACGCACCGATTGTGATTTTTAATCACACAGAGGCCGCAGAGAACGCAGAGCGAGACGCATTTTTACATGTTAACGCTGTGCACTCTGTGCGAGAAACTATACAAAAAAGGGAACAGGCTGACTGCGATTTTTAAATTATACAGAGGCCACAGAGTGAGATGCGTTTATTGTATTTATTGCGTTAGCTCTGCGGCCTCTGCGCTCTTTGCGTGGGGAATTACACTAAAAAGGGAAACACATCCAGAGATCATAGAGAGTAAGAGACTATATCTGGGTTTACAGCCTAGTTCTTTGAAGAGATATCTCAAAGGCGATATAAACTGAAATATAAACCACCTTTAGGCATCAAATACTAGCCTAAACGAGTTTTATCTGTCTCATCAACACACTTAAATTTATACCTTTGCGCAATGATTAAAAACAAATCAGAACTTATAGGAATTACTGAACTACAGAATAGCTATCAAAGCGAACATCTTGTACTGATAGATGCTAGAGGTGGGAAGAATGCCAGAGGCAGATATTTGGAGAAGCATTTGGATGGGGCGTTATTTGTTGACTTGAATAAAGACCTTTCTGATATAAAAGATAATTTTGCTGATGGCGGGAGACACCCTTTGCCCACTATTCCACAGTTTTCTAAACTATTAACAAGTCTGGGAATTACGACCAATAGTCATGTCGTAGTTTATGATGATAAGAATGGAGCTATTGCGGCCTCGCGTTTTTGGTGGATGCTAAAATCAATTGGACATTCAAAGGTCCAGGTCTTGAATGGCGGTTTTGCAGAAGCAGAAAAGGTAAGATTTCCGATGAGTTCAAAGGAAGAAAACCCGAAGCTTGTTGGGCCCTATGAAATTGAGGAATGGAAGCTACCACAATCAACAATTGAGGAAGTTGAAAAAATCTCAGAAGATAAAGACTATTTGGTAATAGACGTTCGAGCACCAAAACGATACAGAGGGGAAATAGAGCCTATTGACCTTGTGGCTGGGCATATTCCAGGTGCTGTGAATGTACCATTTAGTACCAATCTAGCAGACGATGGACTTTTCTTATCCGCCTCTGAACTTAGAACTAAATACCAAAAAGTTATCGGCGAAAGACCCATGGATAAAGTAATCATTCATTGTGGTTCGGGCGTAACGGCTTGCCATAGTTTACTGGGGATCGCAGAGGCGCAAATAGATTCTCCAAAACTCTATGTTGGCTCTTGGAGTGAATGGTCTCGAAATGGAAAAACGATAATGACAGATTTAGAAGAATAACTTTGAGTCTGCTCTTTATATAGGAATGGTATTTTTGCTACCTTGCAGAAAATTTATACCTCATTCCTAAAGAAACAAAATGAACAATTTCTTACAAGATATTATATCTAACATTAATGTCTATTACGACCAGCTTGTAGAGCTCCTCCCCCGTCTCGTATTCGGCCTACTAATCTTTTTTATACTCTATCGCATAGCTATTCGAGTCAAAATGGCTTTGTACAATCAGCTTAGTAAGCAGATGGACGATCCATTACTTGCCCGATTCTTGGCTCGGATTGTAAAAGTGATTATCATTTTTGCTGCTTTAATGATCTTTATGAATATCGTGGGGCTAACACATCTAGCTAGTGGTTTGATTACCGGAGCGAGCGTAAGTGCTGTCGTTATCGGTTTTGCCTTTAAAGACATTGCCGAGAATTTTTTAGCGGGAATTATGCTGGCTTTTCACCGCCCTTTTCGAATTGGTGATACCGTGGAGCTGACTGGAAACAAAGGTTCGGTTGTATCTTTACACCTTCGAACGACGCATATCAAAACTCCGGATGGTCGAGATATTTATATTCCTAATGCCAGCATTGTGAAAAACCCATTGGTCAATTATACGATTGATGGTTTCATTCGTCAGAACTTTATGGTTGGATTAGACTATGGCAGTGATGTGAATAAAGCTATTGAAATTATAGAGAAAGAATTGCTTACTGTCCCTGGGATTATCAAGGAGGATAAGGCGCCAGCGGTGACCATTAACAACCTGAATCCAAGTAATGTCGAATTGAACATTTATTATTGGTTGGATACTTTTAATAAAGATTACAGTGGTCGATTGATACGAACGGAAGCCATTACAAAAGTATTAGACACCTTAACAGAAGCTGGGTTTTACTTGCCAGGTAATGTGATGGAATTGAAGAACTATAATGGAATAGCATTGGAAGCGAAGTGAGCTTAGGAATTTTAAATGTCGTTTTCGTAACATCAATTTGCAATATTTGAAAAAGTAATTTGTCATTAGATATAAATAACATTGTACCAACGCTCAAACAATATCTAATGAAAAAAATTACTGTACTTC
>CAZDTI010000546.1:0-5511 GCA_964508085.1 uncultured Saprospiraceae bacterium
GGATTCATAATCTTACCTTTAAACAAACCATCCCAACCATAATCAGGATCATTTGGCATAAAATTATTTTGCTGAAATACCTTTTCGCCCCAACGGTTGAAGAGCTGGAGTTCATTGACGGATTCTATAGCTTCGTTATTAGCGAATATCATAAAGACATCGTTATTGCCGTCGCCGTTGGGAGAAAAGGCATTAGGGATGAATACGTTTCTTTCTTTGTCTACACGTAAGAATATTTCTGCTTCTGCTAAACAGCCATTGGTATCTAACAATATAATCTCATATCGTGTATTTTCGACTGGTCCTGCTATCGGGTCAAGGCAGTTACTACAATCCAGTGTTTCGTCAGGCGACCAAATGATGGTATCAATTTTAGTATCCGGAATATTTGTAAAAGCCCTAAGTTGGTAAGTGGCTCCAAGGCTAATCATAGCTTCTGCTTCGAGCGTCAGTTGCAAAGGTAGTACATCCGGAATCAGAGTTTCTGCGGCGAACTGGCAGCCGTTAACATCTTGTACCATCACGGAAACATTCCCTGGAGGCATATTATAAAATAAAGTATCTCCGTAAAAATTTTGGCCGTCATCTATTGAAAATACGTAAGGTCCTATTCCTCCCAGCACTCTTGTAGCAGCTACCGCTCCATTGTCACCATGACAAAGTGGGGAAGTCACTTCTAGATCCAAACCAGTAGGATGTTCTGGATTTTCTTCTACAGTTACTTGATCATTGGCGACACAACCATTCATCTGATTTTCAATCGTCAAAGTATAAACGCCTCCGGTGTCAACTACTGGACTCAGCGTATTATTCCCCGAAAGAATGTTCCCCATTAGCGTTGTCCAATCATAAGTAAAAATTGAACCAGTCGAAGAATTGGAACCATCCAAATTAACGGTAGGCGTATTACAATCCAATAAATCAGGCGTACTTCCAGCATCTACAACCGGGGGAATTATGTCTTGTTCGACCGTTATGCTTCCACTTTGAGTGCAGTTATTATTCGTGTTTGTAATGATGATATTATATTGTCCTGGTTCATCTACTAAAGGCAGTAGTCCATCATTGCCGTCCATGATATTTCCATTTATCGTGGTCCAGACATAGGTGAAATTGGAGGCATTAGAAGAAGCAGTAGCATCAATGTAAGTTTGAAGGGTATCACAGGTGAGGAGTGTAACAGGAGCTATAACCACTTGAGGTAAATCAATATCCTGGGTAATGGTCATTTCATCCATATCGGTACAACCATTGAATGTATTGGTCACTTCCAACTGATAAGTACCGGGTGATTGCACTTCAATATTCGGCAGATCAATTTGATCCGCAGGAATACTGCCATCCATCGTAGACCATAGGTAATTAATTTGGCCGGTAGGCTGCGAACCGGTGCCTGCTAAAACTGTAGTTGTTTCTATACAATCCAAGTTCAAAGGACCAAGTACATCAACCATTGCCGCTGGCGAAAGCGTATCTAAGTTTATGGTCAGGAAATCAGAAATAGTACAAGCAGTTTGGATATTGGTAATTTCCAATAAATAAGTTCCAGGCTGATTGATCAAAGGTGTAAAACCATTGTTGCCCGAAACAATATTCCCATCTGTAGTTGTCCATTGCTGTGTATACAAAATGCCAGAAGATCCTGTCCCAGCTAATGACAACTGAGTTGTGGTACAAGTCAAATCTGTAGCTACTCCAGCCTCCGCAGTAGGCACATCAGCATTCAATGCTATTGTTTCTAGTGATGTAATTGTACAACCATTTGCATCCGTAACCAGCAAATTATAATCACCTGTAGGTAAATTGTTAGGATTTGGACCTATTGCTAATGGATTGTCCCATTGGTAAACATACGGCTCCTGTCCATTAGTAACCATTACAGCGATGCTCCCATCTTGAACATCAGTACAAGTTACTTCGGAGGTAGCGGAAGTTAGGTTCAGTGAAATAGCTGTCACAGTAGCCATTCCCTGAACCGTTCCTTCGCAACCATTTTCGGCAATAGCCGTCAATTCAAAATTGCCCAGATCGGTGGTCTGCAAAAAATACGGGTTTTCGTTTACGTTGTTGATGTTAATAGGTGCAGCATTGTTCACCGAATAGCTAAAGTCCCAGGGACCGTTGCCTGTGAAATCAATCTGCAAGTAAGCAGGGTTTCCGCCTGGGCAAATTTCTTCGTTTCCGCTGATGCTCGCCGTTGGCAGGCTTGTAATAATAACATCGGCAGTATTTATTACTTCATTCCCACATTCATCTGTTACCGTGAGAGCATAAGTTGTTGTCGTATTTGGAAACACATCAATGCTTGGCGTAATTGCATTGTTAGACCACAAATATTGATATCCCGGCAAACCTCCAGAAACTGTTGGTGCCAGTGTTACCATTGTGCTGTTATCACAAAGGGCAGCTCCAGATAAAGAAACCTCCAAAGCTGGTTGATCTATGATTTGCATTTCCACAAAAGGCATATCACAAGAACAGGACACTTCAAGTTCCAAACGGATAAACTCTCCATTTTCCGCAAGGACATCATTAAACACATCCACTGGAAGATAGTACACTGAATCACCAGCAGGAATGGTAATTGAATTTGGTAAAGTAGCATAATCCACTCCTGCGGTAGCCGTACTTTGTGGAGATATCTCATAGTTAACCGTCAAGGGTTGAGACAAATCGTCATCTGATCTATTGAATATAAAAAAGCCTTGCGATCCGCAGTTTTCGTACACCGTATTGGGGACATTGGCGTTAGGTGATTGAATGTCAACCGTGGCATTGCCACCAGCATCGAAACTGTTGGCTTTGAAGAAAACTGCGGAATCGTAATTGGCATCCCCTACATCTGCAATGACGAGTTTGATGTGATAAGTTTCGCAAGCTTCCACTGCGGATTGCGCGGTTAAAACGGTTGTGAGCCCATCGAACTGAAGGTTGTTAGTGGCTATGCCATCGACTGCAGTTTGTCCATCACAATCTGGATCACTGCTCAAGCCATTGATTTGAGCTGCCGTCATATTATTGATGTAATAATTATTGTTATCTACGTGGTTTACATTATTGATAGCCACATTGGCGTTGGTGCCAGGTATCAGTGCAATATTTGTAGCATTATTTGTAAAGGTCCCATTAATGCCAGGTCCACTAAGAAAAAAACCAAACACATCATTGAAGCTACTGCCCACCCACTCACAATACTCTTCAGAAGCGAAAACGAATTCAAAGGAGATATTATCAGTGGTTGGGGTAAAGTCAAATTCAAGAGCAGTGACATCTCTTAGATAGGTTCCGGATGGCAAAAGGGCGGATAAATCTGGATCTGAAAAACCAGCGAGTGTAGATCCTCCAGCGCTATTGTTATTATTTGGACCAATGGCGGTTGTTATATTTCCAGTCAATAGCATTACACCATCCTCCATGTTTACGGAAGTAGTTCCATTAGAATAATAACCGATGGATTGAGGCTGTCCACTATAAACAATCGACCCAGCATCTACATTAAAGCAGTCCCCTCCAACAAAGACATCCTGTACCAATTGTTGTGGAGTGTAAGAGTTGTCCGTAACTATTGGTGTCATGGAGTTCATGAAACTGGCAAGAGCTGAAGTATTATTACTACAAGTAATGCATTCTAGGGAAAGTGTTACGGGGAAAGCACTCGTTTGCTCTTTTACTTCCAGAAGGAATTCGACGCAATTGGAGTTGGCTTTAAAGGTCAACAATCCATTGGTTATTCTTTCCTGCTCCAAAGCATTCACATCAGTACATTCCAAAGAAAGCTTTCCTTTTAAGTTGGTCAGGTCTTTATTATAATAAACAGCATAATGTTCTCCTTTTTCTAATCCACAAAGTCTAACTTGCTGATTTTCAATTACTTCCAGCGCAAAACGTTCTACATTTTGCGTAGCAACAAGGTTAAGAGTTCCTTGAGCATTTATGTCAATAGACATAATAGTGAGGCTTTGCAATAACAGTATTGCAAATACCATCCAACCGGTTTTTATAGCCATAGCTACTGGGATGTTTAGTTTTAATAAATAAAAAAAGCAACTCCTTTCATAATTGACTTAATAAGTTGTGCAAAGCGAACAGGAAAAGTTGTGGCGCAATTCCGACTGAGATCAAAATAGCAACCACAACTTCCGTCCGAAAGCCTTAAATAAGTGCAATTCAGCGTCTGTGATATGTGATATGGGAAATAAGAGGCTTATCTATAGCAGAGAAACACTAGATTTCTTGCTATAGGGATTTGTTTTTAAAACCAAGCTAAGTACATTTCATCTACCTGTTGTGGCATAACAGTAAATTCTAGAAACGTATCTAGTCCGAAGTTTTCAATATTTTGGAAATAGGTATTAAGCGGGAGGCTAATCGCTTAAAATATGTGGGTGTCGTTAGTGTGTGAAATTAACGAAGCGTAAATGTAGGACTTTGTTTTGGGAAAATGGAGACCGTGGAGGAAATATTTTGTTAAAATTTAATCAAAAAAGCGCCAAAGTCACAAAGTGAAATAGATAAAGTCTATTTCGCTCTCTGCTCTTGGCGCTTTGTATTGTTCTAGTATTAGTATTAGAATCTTATTGCTTTTCCCAAGTTGATGAGGATACAATTGTAGTCGTAGAAGTTACACCACTCGTTGTAGTCGTCATCGTTTCATTCTGTGAAATAATCAATCTTCCGTCTGAGTTGATTTCGTAGTTAGCCGTTTGCGGGCCATTAGCAGCTGTATAAGGTGCACCATTATAATCAAAAGAGTAAAAAGAGCCATTGAGTGTGATTTCATCACCAGAGGTGGAATAGGTACCTGATCCATCTACATCCGTATAGGTAGATGAAGTAGAAGGAATAGTTACAGTTCCTGAAGTTCCTGAAGTTTGAATATCATATCCACCAGATGTAGTGAAAGCATCGCTGGTAAAAACAACACTGTAATCAAAGTTAGAACCTAGCGCAGATACGGTTGATTCTGTGGTTTGTCCAGAAGCTTCTGTCGAAGCATTGACGTCAAAACTGAATGAAATGGCATTCCAAGTTCCTTCCAATTCTGTAGAATCGTCGTTGTCATCACTGGAGCAAGCGCTCATAAAGGCAATAAGTGTTAAAGCAAAGAATAATTTTGTTAGTTTAACCATAAGTTCAATTTTTAGGTTGTTAAAAATAAGGTGAAAGAACTCGTATTGAATTCATAAAGGCCCCAAAAGTACAGTCTTTATTGTTCGAAGTCAACTCTTAAAAAAGAAAAAGGCTGAATTCCAATTAATGAAATTCAACCCTTTTTTCTTTGACATTACTGGAATTTGGCTAGTTCTTACCAAACAAGCCTTTCAACTCATCCATCACCTTCCCTCCCCCACTCAGGCTAATTGCCTGAACATTGCCAGCGATCTTTTCCATGAATTCCATCTCCTTGAGGCGGTACAACATTTCATTGTCTTCCATCAATTTGGCGGTATTCAATAGGCTACGAGTAGAAGCCGTTTCTTCTCTTCGCATGATCACATTGGCCTGCGCTTT
>CAZDTI010000547.1:0-5475 GCA_964508085.1 uncultured Saprospiraceae bacterium
TAAACTATAATATCAAAGAAAGCATTCAATTATTTGGACAACCAACATTTCGATATCATTTGACAAAAATGTGGGACACGGATCTGAAAGAACATTTGTGGAGCGCAGGTTTGGAAGTAGGTGTCAGAAAATGCTTGAAATAAAAAATCCTCAGAAAAGAGTCCTTCAATTAAAGCAACATCAATAAAAACGGCCTACATTTGTGCTTCCTTTTATTTAATACCTTCTTTGACCTAAAACGTTTTTTGTCGAAGAAGCATTCCATTTAACAAAGGATAAGTACAACATGAAAATAATTATAGCCGGGGCTGGAGCTGTCGGTTTTCACCTCGCGGAGCTATTGTCTAAAGAAAATCAAGACATTACCCTCATTGACTCCGATGAAGAAGTGCTGACCCATGCGGGCAGGAATCTGGATGTAATGACCATCCGTGGGGACGCCGCTTCAATAGAAGTTTTAGAAAAAGCGGAGGTCTCCAAGGCTAAACTATTCATTGCGGTAACTACCTCTGAAAAAACCAACTTACTTCTTGCCATCCTGGCTAAGCAATCTGGAGCTAAAAAAACCATTGCCCGTATCAATAATCCGGAATATCTGAGTGGTGGACAAAAGGAGAAATTTCTACATCTGGGCATTGATGTTTTGATTTCACCACATCGTTTAGCCGCATTGGAGATTGAGCGCTTACTCCAACGAGCTTCCTTTACGGATTTATTTGAGTTTGAAAATGGAAAGCTCTCTGTAGTCGGTTTCACCCTTGATACTACTTGCCCACTCATCAATCAAACCATCAGTCAGATTGCGGAACAAAACAATGATTTTACATTTCGCGGAGTTGCCTTATTGCGAGAAGGAAAAACACTTATCCCAAATGGCGAAACCATTCTCCAAAAAGGCGATCACCTTTATATGTCTACCCGCAATAAATACCTCGATAAAGTTCGGGCATTTGCGGGTAAACAACTCAGCTCCATCAAAAATGTGATGATCATTGGAGGGACACCTTTAGCTGTTCAAACCGCTCGAATGTTGGAAAACAAATACGCCATCACCATTGTAACCGAGAAAAAAGACATTGCGAAAGAATGTGTGGAAGTTTTAGAAAATAGCCTCGTCATCCATAGTGACCCGGGCAATATAGACATGCTCAAAGAGGAAGGATTGGAACGGATGGATGCTTTCATTGCGCTAACACCAAACTCTGAGATCAATATTATTTCCAGTTTGATGGCAGAAGAACTGGGTGTATACAAAACAATCGCCTTAGTGGATAATGTCAACTACACACACATTTCTCAAAACATTGGAATAGATACCATCATCAATAAAAAATTAATTGCGGCCAATAACATTTTCCGCTTCGTTAGAAAAGGAAAAGTGCAAGCTGTAGCAAGTTTACATGGTGTGGAGGCAGAGGTCATCGAATACGAAGTTCATAAAAAGAACAGATTGCTAAAGCATCCAATTAAGGAATTGCATCTACCTCAGTCTTGTATTATTGCTGGAGTCATTAGAGGGGAGAACAGCTATATTCCAGATGGAGATTTTGTTTTTGAATTTAATGACAAAGTGATTGTTTTGGTGCTTCCTGAAGGAAGAGCGCAGGTGGAGGAAGTTTTTAAGTAAAGGGCTGGAAAAGATGGATAAGGACTGAAAAGGTTTTCCTTGAATCGTAAAACTACACATTAGTGGGAGCCATTTTCCGCTATCCATTTACGACTAACTCCATACAAAAACAATAATATTACAATACAACATAAAACTATCAATATGCTAAAATTTGTAAAATTTATATTGTCATCAATATTGGTGATTTTTGCCTTGTACCTATCCATACTAGTTTACTTATTCATTAGATACCCCGCAATGGATTGTGAAAATAAAAACCTCACTTTTCAAGAATTCACTTACGATTCCAAAGAATATCAACTCGAGCTTATTAAACTCTTGAAGAAATCTGACTTTAACGAAACTAGGTTTTGGTTCGGCGAATACGTTGATCCTACTCACATTACGATCCAAATGCAAAATCAAGATATCTGTGCAAAAGGATTAATTACCGTTCATAAAATGGAAAAGAAAGGAAGATTCATGAACCACCTAATGGCAGTAAAAGGGAAATCTTACGGGGGACCTTTATTAGGCGTTAAGTTTGATCTCAAGGAAGATGCTCTCCATCCTGAAATCATTTTAACTAGTGTAGACGACATTGTTGACTAAAGCACCACTTTAGAAAACCAAGTCTAAAAACAATATATCTACATGATAAATATAGGAGCCGTTCTTAACATTCTCAGTGTACTCATCGCTTTACTGGGTGCTTTTATGCTGTCGGCTTTGGCCTTTTCCTTTGGTGATGAACAAGGGTCCCAATTAGCCATTATTTACGCTTCCTTTTCCACCATATTCGTTGGAGCTGTCCTTTGGTTTTTCACCAAACATTTTGATAAAAAAATTGGAAAACGGGAAGGATATTTGGTCGTCGCATTGGGCTGGGTTTCAGTTGCTATTTTTAGTGCTACACCATACTGGTTCAGTGGTGTTTTACCGGAAGTGACCAATGCTTTTTTTGAATCCATTTCTGGACTCACGACAACGGGGGCTTCCGTAATAAATGATATTGAAGCCGTTCCTCAAGGTTTGTTGTTCTGGCGAAGTTTGACGCAGTGGATTGGCGGAATGGGAATCATTGTTCTTACCGTAGCCATCTTCCCGCTACTGGGCATTGGAGGCGTAGAGTTGTTTGTCGCAGAAGCCCCAGGGCCAACTTCTGATAAAATTCATCCACGAATTAAGGAAACCGCTAAGCGACTTTGGTTCATTTATGTAGGTCTTACCGCCCTATTAATGGTCATTTTATATTTTGCAGGAATGAATGCTTTTGACGCGGTGAATCATGGATTGACAACTATGGCCACTGGTGGTTTTTCGACGAAAAATGCATCTATAATGTACTTTAATAGCGCAGCCATTCAATATCCTATTCTCTTATTTATGTTCATTGGCGGCATCAATTATACTGTTATTTATTATAGCCTAACAGGAAAATTCAAAAAAGTGTGGCGGTCTGATGAATTCAAAACCTATGTAGGTTTAATTTGTATTCTTATTGTTATTGTTACAGCAATGGTCTATCAGACATCTGGTCTTCCTTTTGAAGAATCCTTCCGTAATTCTGCCTTCATGTTGGTTTCTGTGATTACCACAACAGGCTTTGTCACCGTTGACTATACCTCTTGGACTCCTGCTCTTACCTTAATATTCTTTGCACTCCTTTTCATGGGTGGTTGCGCTGGCTCAACAAGTGGAGGGATTAAGATCATCCGGCATCTTGTTTTCTTTAAAAACTCTTTTTTAGAATTCAAACGCTTATTACACCCCCGAGCTTTGATCCGTGTCAAAATTGATCGACAATTAGTGACTGGCAGAATACTAACCCACATCTTGGTTTTTCTCTTACTCTATCTGATTATTTTTGTCTTTGGTTCTTTCCTTATGGCCTTCATATTATCGGATTTTGATCAGCCTATTTTGACAGCCATTGGAGCAGTAGCTACCTCGCTTGGAAATGTAGGCCCCGCCATTGGACAACTTGGACCAATAGATAATTTTGCAGAAGTACCAATGGTTGGAAAATGGGTTCTGATGTTTTTGATGTTACTTGGAAGATTGGAGTTGTTTACGATTCTGGTTTTGTTTACCCCTTATTTTTGGCGGATGAATTAAAGCTTATAAACTTCTCTGCACCACTCTAACCTATCAATTCAAGATTCATAAATACTAAAAGAGCCCGACCCCATAAAGGATCGAGCTCTAATTTATTATGCACAACAATGCTTTTCTTTCACATTGTTATTTCTTTCTATCGTCTCACAATCATCAACAACTCCGTCATCGTCTTATTACCTTCCAACTGAACAGTCACCGCATGAACGCCGCTGCTCATACCTTGAGTAGAAATACGAACTGGGTCAGCTGGGATTGCATCCAGTTCCTGACTGTAAACCGTTTGTCCAAGACTGTTGGTGATCTGGATCGTTCCAGCGTTTCCAACAAAATCTTTTAGATTAACAAACACATCAGCAGCCGTTGGATTCGGATAAATCACAAATTGATTTACATCCAGATCGAAAGCAACCATTCTTATTTCAGAGTAGCGGAAAGTTCCATCAAAGAATACTTGCTTCACACGGTAGTAGTTCATACCAACCTGTGCATTCTTATCACTCTCTCGGTAATCCCTGTAATCATCAGAATCAGAAGCACTCATCACTTCCTCTAAAAGTTCAAAATTGATTCCATCTATAGAATGCTCTACTTCAAAGTAGTCATTCTTGTAATCCGTATTCGTTACCCATGAGAGTAATACATCACGCTGGTTCTTGATGGCTGTGAAAAGCAACTGCTCTCCCTGTCCTTCCAAATTACTGCCGCCTTCACAAACATCAATCACACCATTGTTATTATTATCAGAACAATTCAACGTGCCAGAAAGATCAAAGTTAAAGTCTCCGTCATGTCCATCTCTATCCCACCAACCTGAGGCTCCGAAGTTATTATTCTTACCATTGGCTCCATTTCCAATTTGGAAGTTATGACCTCTCTCATGAATAGAGGAACCACCTATCGTACCTGAATAATCACTGTAGTAATACCAACTATTAGACTGGCTACTTGAGCTACAATCATCTGTGTAAGGATTTGAATTATTCGTCCTTCCTGTAAATGTAACATCTACATTCCAAACTGTGTTTCCACCAACTCTCTTAATCGTTCCTTTTAAATTAGCAGTTCCATTATTGTATTCAATAAAATACAAATCGCCGGTTTCTTCATAATAAGTACCTTCTATCCAAATAACTCGGTTGTTCTCCCCCGGAGAGGAGCTGCAAGTTCCATTCAAATTCATCACTCTTCTAATTGAGCTAACAGGAGCACAAACATTTGGTGCAGTGCCTGCACAGCCGCAACCATCTGCTGTTACCACATCGTTTGATGTATTTGGATTGCCATCGTTACATGAACTTCCTGGAGTTGCTGGGAAGGCTGGGTTATTTGGTTGACAATCTTGGTTATTACATACGCCGTCACCATCTGAATCTCCTCCTTGACCGGCACATGGATCTATTGGTGTGCAACCACTTACGGTATAAGGAGCCGTCGTTCCACAAGCTTGGACATTATAGGTTCCATTCATCAAATTCGTAATCGTTTCTGTACCATTACAGCCACCACTTATCCATGGGTTACATTCCCAAACGATTTGCCAGTTCGAATCAAATACTTTTGCATAGTCTGAAGCGTTCAATCCGGTAATTGTAATTGAACAGCCATTAGTAGATACAGAACAAGCTGGACCGGTTGGCGTTCCTGCACAACCACAGCCGTTTGCTGTTACTACATCATTGTTTGTATTTGGGTTACCATCATTACACGGTGTTCCTGGTGTTGCTGGGAAAGCCGCATTATTGGGT
>CAZDTI010000548.1:0-5428 GCA_964508085.1 uncultured Saprospiraceae bacterium
TATTACTTTAAAAAAGATGAATGTCAGATAAGTCTGATCTTTATAAGCAGTAGCTCCTTTCCCCGATTCATCTAATTCTTCTTCATTGGTCTCCGCAACAACTTCTTCCTTCGGCTTTAAAGCAAACAACAGAAAGAAAGCAGCTAGAATACAAGTCGTTCCATCTATTACAAACAACCATTTATAACCAAATAGAGCTGATATTGTCCCCGTGACCGCTGCACCACCAGCAAAACCTAGGTTGATCGCTAATCGAATGAGTGACAATGATCGGTTGTGGTTGTCCGGTTTTGCGTAAGCGCTTATAGAAGCCATACTCGCCGGGCGAAAACCATCTGCAATAGAACTTACAATAAAGACCATAATACAGAAACTATAAAAGGTCGTCATGTACATCAGGATGAAAAAGCAGATACCTGCTCCCAATAAAGTTGCAAACATTGTTTTGTAGTACCCGATTCTATCTGTTAGAAAACCACCGATCCAAGCACCGACTACAGAGCCTGCACCAAAGCAACTCATCGCAATTCCAGCTTGTGTATAGGTAAATTCCAACTCCGATGTCAGATAGATGGTCATGAATAGGATCACCATAGAACCTGTTCGGTTGATAAGGGTAAGCAGAGCCAACAACCAAATGTCTTTGGACAGGCCACTGTATGAATTTCGAATAAGATCTGTAAAGGAAGTCATCATGTGGTGTTGATTATCGGGTAATGTTATTGGTTTAAGTCTCTTTAACCTGATGGAATGGAATATGGTTCCAAAAAAGTCAGAAATTTAAAATTACAGCTTAAAATAGAAAATTGGCACTAATTCATTTGGAGCCAGAAAATTCTGCTGCTGTAGAAAGTTTGCTCTTCTTTAAATCATCTAATGAATATATCTATCGACGGATTAAACCAATTACTATTGGGAGGTCTAAGAGATGTCCCCTATATTTGATTAACACTAAATTCTAATAATATGAAATGTACATTAAAATTAACTGCCGTATTTATGTTATGTTTTCTTTGTAGTATAAATATGCAGGCACAAAGAGGTGGCCGAGGAGGTGACCCAACTGAAATGGCAATGAAACAAACTCAGCGAATGACTGATTCTTTAACACTGTCTAATGCTCAGATCAACAAGGTCAGCGAAATCAACCTTAAATACGCTGAAAAGATGTCTGCTATTAGAAAAGCGGCAAGAGAAAGTGAAGATTTTGATCGTTCAATGATGCGGGAAAGCATGAAGCAAATGAGGAATGATCAAAAAGCAGAACTGCAAACAATTTTGACTAAAGATCAATGGACAAAATTTGAGAAGATGGAGGAAGCCAGAAAACAAAAAAGAGAAGGACGGAGAGGAAAGAAAGGTAAAGGAAAGAAGAAAGATAAATCAGAAGAGAAGTCGCCTGAGAAAAGTAAATAAGTAAAAAGGTAGATTTGGTAGAGAAGGCTTCTCCTATACGTAGGTTTGCGTATTAGGGAAGCCTCCTCTGCCTATTCATCTCCACCAGTTCCAGCCTAAATATAACCTCCTCCGATGTCAAAAAACTTTTACCTCCTTCTATTCATCTTATTGAGCACAACAATCTCCGCTCAGAATACCTACACCATCTCTGGAAAAGTTTTTTCTGCGAAATCAAACGAAGCATTGGTTGGCGCTTATGTGTTCTTACAATATCCTTGGGGAGATGAGGTGAAAGCGACTAGTACAATAGCGGATGGAGTCTTCCAATTAGATGATGTAGAACAGGGTGGTTATAAAATTAAAATTACATATATCGGTTATCAAGACCGAATTCAGGAATTGGTAGTTGATGGAAATAATAATATCGGAAATATACTGTTAGAGGAAGGTGGAGTTGATTTGGACCAAGTCACAGTAGTGGAGAAAATACCGATGGCAGAACAGTTAGAAGATACGACGCAATACAATGCAACGGCATTTAAGTCCTTGCAAGATGCTACAGCAGAAGAGCTCATTGAAAAAATGCCTGGAGTGGTTATGGATAATGGCAAGGTGCAAGCGCAAGGCGAGGATGTAAAACAAGTGTTAGTGGATGGCAAACCTTTCTTTGGGAATGATCCAACCGCTGCTTTGCGAAATTTACCCGCAGAGATCATCAGTAAGATACAAGTCTATGATCAGCAAAGTGAACAAGCACAGTTTACTGGTTTTCAAGATGGAGAAACGACAAAGACTATTAATATTATTACCAAACCCGGAATGAACAATGGGAAGTTTGGAAAAGTATATGCCGGTTATGGTTACGAAAACAAGTACCAACTTGGAGGGAATACCAATGTTTTCGATGGAGATAGACGAATTTCTATCATTGGACAATCTAACAACATCAATGTTCAGAACTTTTCAACGGATGATATTCTTGGTGTAGTCGGTTCTTCAGGAGGTCGTGGGAGAGGTGGGAGAGGACGTGGAGGGAGAGGTCGTGGCAGACGTGGTGGTGGAACTTCCGTGAATGATTTTTTAGTAAATGCCAACAGTGGTGTTGCAACAACAAATGCCATAGGATTAAACTACTCAGATAAAATTGGAGAGAAAGTGGAAGTTTCTGGTTCTTACTTTTTCAATTGGTCAGATACAGATGAAAAAGAATTGTTAGATCGAATATTCGTGACAGGTAGAGCGGATGGTCAAAATTATACAGAAAACAACACCGCAAATAGTACCAATTCGAACCATCGCTTAAACATGCGCTGGAAAATAGATTTGGATTCCTTTAACTCCCTGATTATTAGACCGCGATTGAGCTTGCAAATGAACGATGGGGAATCTAAAACCTTGGGAGAAACTAAAGATGAAGATGCAATTTTAAATTTCACCAACAATAATTTCGCTTCTGACCTTTCTGGAACAAACTTTAGTAATAGCCTTACTTGGCGTAGGAAACTAGCTAAGCGAGGTCGCACCATTTCTATTTCTGCACAAACAGATTACAATGACAATACCGGAGAAAGTAGTCAGTATGCACTGAATGGCTTCGTGGATAATGGCGAATTCATAAACGATACCTTAGATCAATCTGCAGACTTAATAACCAATGGTTGGAAGCTGGGAGGTCGATTTTCATATACGGAACCAATTGGTGAAAATGGAAGTATGTCGATTGATTACCGCAGCAGTTGGCAAGAGGATAAGTCGGAAAAGAAAACCTATGACTTTGTTAATTCGGAAAATGATTACAACGAGCTTAATGTTCTACAGTCTTCTGTTTTTAACAATACGTACACAACACAGCAATTTGGAGGGGGGTATCGTTACCGGCGAGGTAGAGCACTTCGAATAATGATCCGAGCCTTCTTTCAATACGCCAACCTTAAATCGGATGAAATTTTTCCCTTAGAAAATCAGCTAAGTCGAAACTATTATTCCGTTTTGCCAATGGCGATGCTGCGTTATCGTTTTAGTAAAGAAAAGAACATCCGATTTTTTTACCGATCGAATACACAGAATCCAACGGTCTCCCAATTACAAAATGTACTGGACAATAGTAACCCCTTGTCTTTGTCCATTGGAAATCCAATGCTAGATCAAGCACTTCAACACCGTCTAGGAGTTCGATATTCTAACACAAATACTGCAAAAGCAACGGTTTTCTATCTTAATGTAAGTGGGTCGTACAGTAATGCCTATATTGGAAATAGTACTTATTTGAGAGAGACGACCAATCCAGTCTTTGAAGATGTGGTTTTACTCCCTGGCGCTCAACTGAGTCGTCCGGTCAACTTAGATGGCTACGTCAATCTTAGAACCTTTGTAACCTATGGCATCCCACTAAAAAAATGGAAGGTCAACTTAAATTTTGATTTTAATGGAAATTATACCCGAACACCTGGTCTCCTAAATGACGAGTTGAATTATGCCAACAATAAAACTACAGGTCTTGGTGTAACTTTGAGTAGTAATATCAGTGACAAAGTTGACTTTACGGTCTCTTCCCGTTCTAGCTACAATCAAGTAGATAATACTTTGGCGCAAAGCACCGATGAGAAATATTGGAGCCAAAATTCTAAGGTTCGTTTTGGATGGGTATTACCTGCTGGTATCGTTTTACGCTCAGAGATTGCCCATCAATATTTCAGTGGTCTTGGTGATGGTTTCAACGAAGCTTATTTTTTATGGAATGCAGGAATAGGTAAAAAGCTTTTCAAAAACCAAAGAGGAGAAATCACCTTATCCGTTTTTGATTTACTGAATCAGAATAGACAAATTACCAGAAATGTTACTGATGTTTATATAGAAGACGTACAAACAAATGTGTTACAACGATATGTTATGTTGAAATTTCAGTATACATTTTTGAACTATAAGAAAAAGTAATTCCTCGACTCACTATGTTCGCTCAGAATGACAGGGTTTCGACTTGCTACTACATTGCTCGCTCGTAATGAGAGGACTTCGCTTGATATATCCCCTCCATCCTAGAGATGAAAATACCTTTAGTTACATTTCTTGTTTCTTTTCCAAAAAACGACGTTATAAAACCGGCGATAGTGCAACCTTTAGTGGCCTACTAACATCTTTAGGTTGTATAGAATTCACAACTTAACACAGCCGTGTTAATAGGATGTTAATAATTTATTGCCTTCTTTGCACTCTGTTTTAATTGTCTATTTTAGCGATTGTTTTATTCCCATGCACACTAGACTTTACTCTAAGCTTGTAACATAACGCTCTATAACGAAAAACCAAAAGCTATGTCTTACACCCGTTTTCTATTTCCTTTGCTTCTTATCGTAGCACTCGCATCTGCTTACTTTTATTTCACATCAGGTACTGAAAAAAATCAGGAAAAAACTTTGAAGACTACAGTCGATCAAGGGGAATTCATTATTCGGGTTAATGCTACAGGAGAACTCAAAGCGAAGCGATCCGAAAAAATTAGAGGACCACAGGGAATGAGAGGTGCACGTATTTACCAAACCAATATTACTGACCTTGTACCAGAGGGCACCATCGTCAAAGAAGGTGATTATGTCGCAACCCTTGACCGGTCGGAGTTGGACGGTAAGCTTAAAGAAGCTCAGTCGGAACTTGACAAAATTGAAACTCAATTAGAGCAGACTCGAATTGACACAGCTATTGAAATGCGTGGTCTCCGTGATCAGTTAATCAATATGAAGTTTTCCATGAAGGAAAAACAACTAGAGGTAGAGCAAAGTAAATATGAAGCTCCGATGGTTATTCAACAAGCGAATATCGAATTGGAGCGTATCCAACGTGATTACAATCAGTTGGAATCTAAATACGAATTGACAGAGGAAAAGTCGGTTGCAAAGATCAATGAAATTATGGCTGACTTGAAACAGGAAGAGTTGAAACGAAAACGTATGGCTGACCTTTCTAATGATTTTAGAATTATGGCGCCTAAAAGCGGGATGGTCATTTATGCTCGTTCTTGGAACGGAAAAGTAGG
>CAZDTI010000549.1:0-5427 GCA_964508085.1 uncultured Saprospiraceae bacterium
CCAATTAAAGATCCGGCTACGCGATATTATATTACGGATTTAGTTATTGTGCAGTTCAAAAAAGGAACTCGGACTAAAAGCATTGAAAAGGTGATGCGGACTTGTGGGTTGCAATACATGCGCAACTATCCGAATCTTCCTGACCGCCATCTTTTTCGGGTAACCAGCTCTGCAGGGAAGAATCCAGTAAAAGTTTGTGGCGATTTGATGGAAATAAGTTCTGTCATTCATGCCGAACCGAATTTAATTAATCGTTTTGATCCGGCTGCCCTACCTAAAGATACTTTATTTAAAAACCAATGGCACCTGCATTCTAAAAAGGGAATCGACTTAGTGGATGGAGCTAACGTAGATGCTCCGGGTGCATGGACCGTTACAAAAGGGAAACGTGATATTACCGTTGCCGTGATAGATGATGGTTTTGACCTTAGTCATCCTGACCTTAAAGGAGATGGTCGAAAAATCGTGCATCCAAAAGACTTCGTAGATGGTGACCTTCACCCCTTCCCTACTGTAGAGAATAACGACTATCACGGAACGCCTTGTGCTGGGGTGGCTATTGGAGAAGAAAATGGGAGTGGAATTGTTGGTATTGCCCCAGGGTGTTCGTTTATGCCTATTCGATTTGATCTGGCGGCAGATGACAATATGTTGTATGAAATTTTTGAGTACGTGGGTGCACGAGCCGATGTCATTTCTTGTAGTTGGGGGCCGGTTCCGGTTTATGCTCCACTAAGTAGTTTGTTGTATGATCAATTTACCAAATTGGCAAAGGATGGAGGCCCTCGAAAAAAAGGAGTGGTCATTTGTTTTGCGGCAGGTAATTTCAACGCTCCACTTAAAGACCTGAGTAACAAAGACGGTTTTGAATGGAGACACCCTTCCCGAGGTATTGTGAAAAACTCTCAAGCCATTTTCAATGGAAATGCGGCCCACCCTGCTGTGATTGCGGTTTCGGCTTCTACCAGCCAGAATAGAAAATCAGCTTATAGCAACTGGGGCAAAGAAATAACAATATGTGCACCAAGTGACAACTGGCATCCGATAGATCCGCAAGCTTATGTCCCCGGTCGTGGTATTTGGACGACAGACAATGAAACTTTCGGCATCGGTTTTTCTGACAACAGTCGATACACCGGACACTTTGGGGGGACTTCTAGTGCTACGCCTTTAGTAGCGGGAATCACGGCTTTAATGCTTAGCGCAAATCCAGACTTAACGGCTAAAGAAGTAATGAGTATCATTCAAAAAACAGCGGATAAGATCGTAGATAAAAAAGCGGATGTTGTTTTAAAAAATAAAAAAGGAACTTACAATAGTCGTGGGCACTCTGAGTGGTTCGGCAAAGGAAAGATCAATGCTGCGGAGGCCGTTAAAATGGCTGCTGCTAAAAACAAGAAAAAACCCAAAGCTGAAACACCCAAACCGACGACTCCTGAAGCATCCTCCAACAACAATACTACAGGCACGATACAAATCATTTCCGCCTTGGTCAATCCCATGGGTAGAGATACTGGCAAGGAACAGGTTGGCCTGCTAAATCGATCTAACCAAAACGTTGATATGGATGGATGGTTTGTGGTGGATGCTAAGAATCGGAAACAGTTGATTTCGGGGCAGATCTTAGCTCCTGGGGCGTTTTTGATGGTGACGATGAAAAAGCCTAGATTGGGGAATACCGGAGGGAATATTCGGTTAGAGGATGCGAATGGAAAGGTGATTCATAAGGTTGAGTATACGAAGAAAGAGGTTGGGAAACAGGGGTGGTATTTGGTTTTTTAGGGACTGAGGAAGAGCCTCGAGCTGTGGGTCAGGGTAGATGGTAGTTTGACTCCTCCAGAGTCTTGTGTGTTCTTTCTCCGTTCTGGGCTACCCAGAGTTGCTACTCTAGCTAAATGGAGTTCGACTCCTCCAGAGTCTTGTGTGTTCTTTCTGCGGGGGGACCCAGAGTTGCTACTCTGGGTAAATGAAGTTCGACTCCTCCAGAGTCTTGTGTTTTCTTTGTGCGTTCTGGGTTACCCAGAGTTGCTGCTCTGGGTAAATGAAGTTCGACTCCTCCAGAGTCTTGTGTGTTCTTTGTGCGTTCTGGGTTACCCAGAAGTTGCTGCTCTGGGTAAATTAACGTGGCGACTCCTCCAGAGTCTTCTACTCGGTGTGCTTGAAACAAGCGCTGACCTTTTCTTTTATCCTCGCTTCCTGTCTCAACTAAGACAGCTGCAAAATTGCCTTCGAACAACATACCCATTACATTTGCTATTATAGAGACGAACCAAATCATTCCATCATGAGAAATTCAATTCTTCTATTTATGGCACTTGTACTTACGACATTGGGCGCTCAAGCTCAGAAGAAGACAGACCCTTCCAATCAATCTGAAGAACTGGGAACAGTTAGTTGGCATCGAGATTACAACACTGCTCTTACTTTATCCAAAAAGGAAAATAAGCCGGTGCTTATTTTATTTCAGGAGGTACCGGGTTGTATGACTTGCCGGAACTATGGTCAAAATGTTTTGAGCAACCCTTTAATGGTAGATGCTATTGAAAACTTGTTTATTCCCCTAGCGATTTATAACAATAAAAAAGGAGCGGATGCTAAGATTTTGCGGCAGTTTAGTGAGCCCGCTTGGAACAACCCTGTGGTACGAATTATAGATGAGACCGGAACCAATTTAGTAAAACGCGTGTCCGGGAATTATTCTCAGAAGGGATTGTACCAGGCGATGGAAAACGCATTGATAAAATCGGGTAAGGAAATTCCAGAGTTTATGAAATTGCTAAAGCAGGATATTGGTGCGGTGGAACTTGGGACCAAAGAGGCGACTTTTAAAATGTATTGCTTTTGGTCTGGTGAAAGTCACTTGGGGGATGCAGACGGCGTAGTTGCTACTGAAGCAGGCTTTATGAATGGTTATGAAGTAGTGAAAGTTAACTATGATCCGGAGGTAATTACTGAGGCGGAATTAACTGATTATGCGGAGAAAGCGAAATGCAACCTCGTTTCTTCTGAGGGCAAATTTCGGAAAGATAAAGATCCACAATATTATTTGAAGCATAGCGATTTTAAGTATTTGCCTTTGAGTCCGATTCAAAAAACAAAGATCAATAGTGCCTTGAAGAATCGGGAGGATGCTCGGGTTTATTTGAGTCCATCGCAGCTGAAGTGGCTAGCGGATTTGGGGAAATACAATCCTAAGAAGAAAGCTTTTTACGATGTGGATTTTTTGAAAGCTTGGGGAAAAATGGGCTGAGTTCCTTTTCCCAGTTAAGCTATAAACGAGTTAAAACAGATACGACTTTCTAGTTTTTATGATCGTTTTTGGATGATGCTATAAGTGAGGACTTCCTAAATTTATATCAACTAACGTTAATAGGAAGTCCCCACCCAACACATCTATTCTTTATCGATCTAGCTCATTAAAGATGGCTAAGAACCAATAATAAAAGCATCATTATAATTTTCCAACAACAAAAATATGTGACTCCATTCGTTTACCCTTCATTTTGATAGACAGATAGTAAACTCCTGCTTTAAAATCATCCAAATTAAAACGAATTGGGTCTCCGGGGATTTCGTCCAAGCTTAGGCTTTGCATCCTTTGCCCCAAATTATTATTGATATATAATTCCGCTGACAGACCTTCATAACCGTTTAAGTTTACAAATAAAACGTCATGAGCGGGGTTTGGATAAATCAATGTTTCTACTAAATCCACTTCAAATAAAACAGATCGTAGCTTAGAATAACGGTGACTACCATCTTCCATTATTTGCATAATACGATATTGGTTTGAACCAAATGCCGGGTATTCATCAATCAACTGATAATTCAGATCCGCATCAGTACGTTCCGTAGGCATGACCTCTCCTATTGCTTCGAATAGAATTCCATCAAGAGACCGTTCCACTACAAAATAGTCCGTCTGATGGCTGCTGTTGCTGACCCAATTGAGACTGACCTTTTGCTCTACCTTACGAGCATCAAGAAGCAAATAAGCATCTCCAATTCCTTCCAAATTCGTACCCCCTGAAACTGTTACATACTCTCCATAGTCACAAGTCATCTGCCAAGAAGCATCCCACATTTCTGCATTGATGTAATACGTTCCATTTGCTAAATTCGAAATAACTTCTGGATTGTTGCAATTGTCAAAACAATTGTAAACTGTAGCCCAGTTACTATCAAATACTTTCAGAGAAACATGTGCCCCATCCAATCCAGTAACCGTTATTGATCCATTTCCTGCGGAGTGAGCTATATCACAGGCATTGTTTCCATTCCCGCCTATCTCAATGTATTCTTCTAGCTGACATATCCCTTGCCAGTTAGCGGTATAAAATTTAATTCTTACAAAATAAATTCCTTCCTCTAAATTATTTATAACTGAAGTCGGCACATCACAATTGTTAGTACAATCCAACACCGTAGTCCAGCCGTTACTCGTATTAAAGACTTGAACCTTAACAATCGGCGCTGTCAAACCTTCAATTGTAATAGTATTGTTGTTTTCAGAAATAACAACATCGTCACAGTTGTTTGTTTGAGGTGTCCCAGCACAAGTACAACCATCTGCTTGGATCACATCATTTATGGTATTCGGGTCACCATCATTGCAAGAACTTCCTTCTGCAGCAGGAACAGTAGCATCGTTGTCGTCACAATCTTCATCGGCACAAATACCGTCTCCGTCGGCATCTCCCCCATTATCTACACAAGATGATGGAATTGTTCCAGCACAAGTACAGCCATCTGCTTGAATCACATCATTAGTCGTCAATGGATTTCCATCATCACAGGTACTTCCTATAGCAGCAGGAACATTTGCATTGTTATCATCACAATCCATATCTGCACAAATACCATCTCCATCTTCGTCACCACCATTCCCAATACAAGGAGGAGTTCCGCCTACTTCAATAAATTGTACCACTTCACAAATCGGCTCCCAATTAGTCGTATAAAAGTTCACTTTTACATAATAAGTACCTTCAGTCAAATTATCAATGACCGTAGTTGGCACATCACAATTATTTGAACAATTCAAAACTGTTGCCCAACCATTTTGAGCATCAAACACCTGAATTTGTACAATAGCACCGGTCAAACCAGAAATTGTAATTGAGTTGTTATTTGAAGCAATCATAACATCAGAACACCCTCCACTCTGAAGTACACCGGCACAAGAACAACCATCCGATTGGATGACATCATTCATTGTATTTGGATTACCATCATCACAAGCACTTCCTACTATTGCTGGTACATTTGCATCATTATCATTACAATCATCATCTGCACATATGCCATCTCCATCAGCATCGCCCCCATTGTTAGCACAAGGAGCAACTCCCCCGATTTCAATATATTCTACTCGCTCACAAATCGTTTGCCAGTTGCTTGTATAAAACTTCACCCTCACATAATAAA
>CAZDTI010000550.1:0-5415 GCA_964508085.1 uncultured Saprospiraceae bacterium
CCTCCTCTTCCCCAACTAGGCGTATTCATTCTATCAATTAAGTAGTAATGCCAATTGATATTAATACTAACTTTCTCTCCAGGTTTCAATGGTTGTTCCAGATTTACCCTCATCATTGTTTTGTTGATGATGTAATCCATTTTTTCTCCGGCCATGTTGGTCACTGTTTCTATTTTACAGCCAAATTTCTCCAAAGCTTTCCAAGGTTCCAATCCAATTAATGCTTGTTCGCTCATATTTGGCTGAATACTGCTGCTATTGAAACGATGGTTATCTGCGTCAGCATCATGCTGGTTTTCATCCAATTGTAACCATAGGTAGCGCAAGGTGTTCGGCGATTGGTTGTGGTAGGTTATTTTTTCCTGACCGTCTAATCTTTGTTCCTCTGTATTGAGGGTGCATTTGATGTCGTAGTCACAAGCTTGTTGCCAATAAGCTGGACCTGGTGCGCCATCGCTGCTGCGATATTCATTTCCAGTTCGTAACTGGGAGCCGAGTTGTTCAAATTTATTTCCATGATTGGATGTTTTTTGGCTGTAGCCAAACTGAGTGAATAATAACGCGATTATTAAAATTAAAAGCGGCAACGAGTTAGTTGATCTTTTTTTCATTGTGTAAATTTGCTGGTGATAAAATTTTACCCACCAAAAGCAGAAAAACTTTTGATTTGGCGGTATTCTAAAAGGAAAAGATTCAGCTTCCAGTCACGAAAGTACGATTCTAAATCGAAGAGGTGGAAAAACTACTACAAACTATACTCATATGTCTATAAAATGTCAACGAATGAGGATTTACGGAAAAGTACAAGGGGTTTGGTTTAGAGCCAGTACTAAGCGAAAAGCCGACGAATTGGGCCTATTCGGCATCGTAAGAAATGAGAAAGAAGGCTCTGTCTATGTGGAAGTACAGGGAGCAAAAGCGGCGTTAAATGATTTTGAGAATTGGTGTTGGAAAGGGCCAGAATTAGCTCAGGTAGAAAAAGTGATTGTAGAAGAAATGGAAGAGAAACATTTTTTGAGTTTTGAAATTTTAAGACCTTAGATAAAGAAAAGCCACCAACACAAATGCATTGGCAGCTTTCTTCGAGTTTAGTTTGCTGTAGTTTTAAATAATACAGCATACTAGATGGTTATAATTTTCTGATTATTAATCTTCTGGTCTAAGAATAAAGATCGGCTTAGATATAATTTTCTTTCCACTTCTTACAGACATTCGGTAGTAGCCTTGCTCTAGTGGCAAATCCAATAAATTAATATTCATGTGCTCTCCCACAGCAACTTCTTTTTGCACATGCCAAACCAGCTGCCCAGTCAAACTCAACAACATTACTTCTACTATCTCTGTTTCAAAATCTTCTAAATCAATGAAAATTTGATCTAAGGCCGGATTTGGGTAACAATCTATTTTCTTTTCTTGTTTTTTAGCACTCTTTGCTGCATACGATGGATTATCACAATTGCCAGAATCCGCACGATCATCATGTTCATCCTTGCAATCAAGAATGGTAAAGTCAGTACTAGGTTGCAGATTAGACCCTCCGGTAAAACTAGATATTGAGCCTGACTGAGCGTATTGGAAGTTTGCAATATTTTCTGCCGTAGCACTAAAACTGCTCGTAGCCATACCTGCATAAAACCCATTATTTAAGTTGATCGAAGCCGCACCAACCTGATCCCAAGTCCCCCCGTTTGTTGAAGTATAAGCCAATACTTGTTTGTCACTTCGTTCATATTCTAACTTTAGCCAAATCGGTAAACTTACTGCTCCAAGATTAGTCACTGCAGTATAGTTATTGTTTTTCTCTCGTACTTGTAACAATAGATCTCCGTCCGCAGTTACTAATAAACCTACATTCTTAGATCCTGCTATGTTGATTTTCTTTCGCATCATCACACCAGCCATTGGATAGCCAGATGTTGCTGTCATTTCATTCAGTTTTGCTTTGAAATAATACGAACCATTCAAATTCGTATGGACAAATTGGAAGTTATCTTTCGTTCCGTAAATATCCCCTCCCTGGCTACTTAAGGTATAACTATCCGTTCCATATTCATAGCAAGCTTCTCCTTCTCCTGCTCCTATTGTAACCTGCTCGTAGTTGTTTGGTAAATCTCCACAAACGGTCTCCTCTGGATCTTCATTACAAGCGGCGCTTTCTACTATAGTGATCGTTACCGCACAGAAAGTACTATTACCATTTACATCCACAATTGAAAACTCCACTTCATTCTCTCCAACATCTTCACAGGTAAATTCAAAAGGAATAGTACTGAAAAAATTCACACCACATTCGTCATAACTATTCCCAGCAAGAGTCGCCTGTTCCACCGATGCAAAACCACTTTCATCTAATGTTAAAGTCAAATCTTCACAAGCAGTAATTGGTTCAGTTACATCCTCCACAATGATGCTTTGTGATTGTGTCGTTGTATTTCCACTAGCATCTTCATAAGTCCAAGTTACCGTATAACTTCCTTGCTCATCGTAATACATCGGATCCGAGGTTTGCCCGATTATAACATTACCAGTACAAGCGTCAGTAGCAGTCGGTGCTTCTAATTCTATATCACAATCTGCCTGCAAAGTATTTAAACTTGTTACTATTGGAATTGGATTAACAGAATTCACGACAGTAACCGTCTGCTCTTGTTCTGTTATATTTCCAACGTCATCCGTGTAATACCAAACCACAGTGTAGGTACCTTGTTCAGTAAACGAAGTTGGATCATTTGTCGTTGCATAAATTAACTCACCGGTACAGGCATTTGTCGCCGTTGGCGTAGTCAATGTCACCTCGCAGTCTCCAGACACATCTACTAAATAATCGGCGGTCGGAATTGGACTCAAGGTTATATTTTCAATAATCACTTCTTGTTCCTGAAAGGTCGTATTTCCATTATCATCTGTGTACGTCCAGACTACTATATATTCGCCCTGCTCATCAAATGTCATTGGAGAATCTGTCGTTCCATCAATAAAGGTACCGCTACAAGCATCTGTTGCTGTAGGTATTTCCAGACTAATTTCACAATCAGCGAATAATGGATACAGTGCTTCTACAGTTGGTGTAGGTGGTGTATTATCCACTACAGTGATAGTAGCCTCACAAGTTGTAGTATTATCATTTTCATCTGTTGCTGTGAATATTACTGTTTGTGTTCCACTACCGTTCATGCAGCTAAAGCCATCTGGATCGAAGTTGTTGCTAATGGTTGCGTCACCTTCTTCGTCAGTAGCGTTTACTTCACTTAACCAATTATCAATTGGATTTGATCCAGCGGATGAACCTCCTCCATAAGAGTCAATCGTTGCGTTTCCACCTTCATCAAAAGTTACCACTAAACCAGTTCCAAAGTCAATAGTAAAAGGAAGCGCTGGAAACGGTCCTTGACAAGTATTATAATCTGGTGTAAACTGTAAAATATTCCCATAACAAGCTGTACGGATTCCAACACAACCGTAATCTACAATGGTCATATTTCCAAATAGACAAGTACCTGGTATTGATTCTACAGATGAGTCAAATGTAATCTTCATGTTATATCCACCCCATTCCATATTCGCTGGCAGTGGAGAATCAGTCTCACTATCATTACCAACTAGGTCTTCTAAGTTGATCGTTAAATCACTACAACCTTCAACTACTGGCGGTGTAAGGTCTGGGCAATTCGCTCCTGAAATTGCAAGGTTATAACCTCCCACATCATTTCCGTGACGATCCATGGCTAACAGTAAATAATTACCTGTTTCTGGCAGCATTAATCCTTCAATACTAATATCGTGTGAAGCGGTAGAATCAAAAAGAATATTACCATCTGGTGTACAGAGGCACAAGGTTGGTTCTAAAGAAGCCTCTTCTTCTATCATCGTGATAGAAATCAGATCACCCGCAGTAGCAGAAATCGTGTAAGTTTGGATTTCTGCAAGATTACTAAACGAATTAGTAAAATAAACATCCTCACAATCTATAGCAGCAACACAATGTGCGTTGGTTGTTTTTTGAAAACCGAAACCATAATCTCCTGTATCGTTTCCACTTTTATCGCAAAAGAAAACATAGTAAGTTCCATCAGCAGGTAGGGTCGTTTCTTCAATAGAAGCCAAGCCTCCTCCTGAAATGTCTATTGACAACTGATTTCCGTTGGCGTCGTACCATTCTATTTGCTCTTCCACACTGGTGTCTTCACAACGTGCCTGCACCCAAAATTTATCTCCCGCCAATCCTTCTACTCGGTAGACATCCAATTCTGCCAAATGTTCCAGAGAACCGTTAAAGTCAGCATCACAATCTAATAAGGTGCTACATCCTTCATCTCCCAAATTTCGATATATAATACCATAATTCCCCGCATCATTTCCAGCTCCGTCTCTCGCCATAACGAAGTAAGTTCCGCTACTAGTTGCCAGGTAATTTTCGATGGAAGCCATTCCAGAGGAAGGTGCATCACTAGCGACCAAGACACCATTCGGATCATATAATTGTAGTTCTGCCTCTACACCTTGATCTCCTCTCATTCTTAAATAAACTCGATTTCCTTCGTTCACATCAATACTATAAGCATGCATCTGAACGAGGTAGTCTAAAGTAGCTGTTTGCCCAACTCCACATTCTAATGGTGTTGCACAATTACTGGTATTTATCCATTGAATTGAAAATCCGTAATCTCCTAAATCATTACCGTTTTTATCCATACATAAAACAGTATAGGTTCCCGTTTCTGGCAAGACAAAAGCATCAATTCTGGAAAGTCCACCATTTGGTAAGGCTTCCGCCAATAAATTTCCAGAAGGATCATACAATCTTAATTGAGATTCAATGTTTCCTTGAACGGATCTCATTTGTAATACCATAAGATCGCCCGCATCTCCAGTATAAGCATAAGCATCAACTTGAGTTTGATGTGCAAAGTTTCCTTCTAAATCAGTAGTACAAATAATAGGCTCACTAGCCTGAGGATTGTTTAATAAGGTAAGGGACAAGCCATATTCTCCGGTATCGTTGTCTTCATGATCCTGGGACACAATGGTATAAGTTCCCGTGCTTTCTAAAAGCAGACCATCAAAAAATACAATACCTCCATCGTCACAAGCTTCTCCAATGCTCGTTCCGGATGGATCAAATAGTTCCATACATGCGTCTACGCCACCCGAGGTTCCCCTCATTCGTAGCAGAATCTTATCTCCAGCAGTAGCATCGAAGTTGTAGTTGTGCGATTCGCCGAGAGCATTGATGTATGCAGTCAGTTCGTCGCCATAATTAATGGTAGTAGAAGCAGTAGAAAGTGTAAAAGAGGCAAGGATTGCCAAAGCAGTTAGGTAACGTCTCCCCATGGTATGTATATCAGTTTTTAGTTATGCCGGGAGGAATTACAATTCGAGGTTATGCAAAAGCTGTGCCTTTGAAAATGCGTTTTA
>CAZDTI010000551.1:0-5399 GCA_964508085.1 uncultured Saprospiraceae bacterium
ATCGCTGACTTTGATTTTGTCAAAAAAATAGACAAGGTTAGAAAAGGAAAACGAGACGAAGCAGAGTACACTAACATGGAGACTGTAGATGAAGTTTGCGAAAGTTCCAATGCCGCTTTTTACAATCTTGATTACGGTGGTTCGCTAACACAACTAGAACAAATGAACGTACCCGTAGTGCATGACCTCGGATATACAGGGGCAGGCATGCTCATTTGTTTAATGGACTCTGGTTTCCGAAATATACCAACCCTTCCAGCTTTTGCATCAATGGATGTTCAAGCGACTTATGATTTTGTAAACGATGATGAAAATGTTGACAATCAAGCAAATGATATGGGAACTGGTAGTCATGGAACATCAACGCTTAGTGCGATTGGTGGCTTTGATGAAGGTACACTTATCGGCCCTGCATATGGTGCTTCATACCTTTTGGCAAAAACTGAAAATACAGACTCTGAAACAACTGTAGAAGAAGACAATTGGGTAGCTGCTGCAGAATGGGCTGAGGGCTTAGGTGCTGATATTACTTCCACCTCTCTAGGATACATTGACTTCGATGATGGCTCTGTTTATACCGCAGACTCCCTAGATGGAAATACAGCTACAATTACAATTGCTAGTGATATATTAGCTGGGATGGGGGTTCTGGTTGTTAACTCTGCTGGTAATTCTGGTAATGGAGTAACAACAATTGGCGCACCTGCTGATGGATTCGAAGTCTTTGCCATTGGAGCAGTTACTGCAGATGGAACGAGATCTGGATTTAGCTCCGTTGGCCCCACCGCAGACGGACGAATCAAGCCAGACGTAATGGCGATGGGTAGCGCCGTTTTAGTTGCCAGTTGGAATGGAAATTATAACAACTCAAATGGAACCTCTTTTTCTTGTCCTTTAGTATCAGGTGCCGCAGCATTGTTATGGGAAATGGTACCAACTGCGACCAGTACAGAAATCAGAGAAGCACTTAGAATGACAGCAGATAATGCCAGCTCTCCAAACAATGAATACGGCTGGGGAATCATAAACCTTTATGCCGCTTTTGAATCTTTAACGATGGCGGATACAGAAGTTCCAACAGCCAATTGTGAAGATGTAACTTTATCTATTGGTCCTAATGGAAGTAGTGAGCTACTGGCGGAAATTGTAAATAATGCTTCTACGGACAACATAGGAGTCGTAACGCTTGAACTGGATAATACCACGTTTACATGTGCAGAAGTCGGCCAAAATAATACAGTGGAATTAACGGTGGGGGATCCTGCTGGGAATACAAGCACTTGTACTGCAATAGTAACAGTGATAGACAACTTGACTCCCTCCCTAGATGTAGATAATCTACCTGATCTAATTGCAGAATGCTCCTTAGATCTTTTCCCGTCAGTCACTGCTTCTGACAATTGTGGAGGAACGCTTCAGGGGACAGCTGATGCTACATTACCAATTGAAAATCAAGGAACTACAGTGATAACATGGACCTACGAAGACCCTAGCGGAAACGTTACAACCCAGACTCAAAATGTCATCATAGACGATGTAACTCCACCAACCGTCATCACTCAAGATGTAACTATAGATCTAAACGGTGCCTCCTCAATTGATATCCTCACATCTGATATCAACAACGGCTCCACAGATAATTGTAACATTGGTTCTACTATTCTAGATGTCACCACATTCACTGCCATTGGAGACTTTATCGTAACCCTAACCGTGACAGACATAAACGGAAACACTGCCACAGGCTCAGCTACCGTAACTGTAATAGACAGTTTTGTAAGTAGCACAGATAATCTCCAAAGCAGCCAATTCATTATCTATCCAAATCCGACACAAAACAACGTCTACATCGGCTTCCAAAATCCGACACTAAGCAACATAAATATTGAAATTTACAACTTGACAGGAAGCCTAGTAAAGCAAATAAAAAATTACAAATCAAATACAGGAATCGCTCTAAACGATTTCACCAATGGCCTCTACATTCTAAAAATAAGCCAAAACAAACAAAACACTTACAAAAAAATAATTTTAGCAAAATAGTACACAGGATGAAGCTGATGGGGTAGGTGAGGCATTCCATCGATGGAAGAAATAGAATCCCTTTTACTACAAAAATACGCATCTTTACGTATCTCACATAAGACTCTGGAGGAGTCGAACCACTATTTACCCCGAGTAGCAACTCGGGGAGCAGGGGGAGCAGGAGCTAGGCGCGTAGAGCGGAGAGGGGCGAAGTGCAAAAAGAAAGCAGATGTCCATAACAACCATTATAGTAGATGACGAACAAGATAGCCGAGAAACCCTCCGTGCCTATATAGGAAAGTACTGCCCTCAACTGACCATCCTTGCGGAGTGCGCCAATATCCAAGAAGCACGCGCCAGCATCCTCAAAGAAAAGCCCCAACTCGTTTTCCTAGACATAGAAATGCCTCATGGCAACGCTTTCGACCTTCTGGAACAATGGGGAGAAATCGATTTCGAAATCATCTTTATCACGGCCTTCAGTCAGTATGCAGTCCAAGCCTTCAATCTTAGTGCCGCTCACTATCTGCTCAAACCAGTAGACATAGAAGAGCTAGAGAATGCAGTGAAAACGGTAGAAAAATCCTTAGCCCAAAAAGAAAAACTAAGCCATGCCAACATACTGTTAGAGAACATGGCTGCAATGCACTCTCAAAATAGGAAACTAGTACTTCCCTTAATGGAAGGTTTTGAAGTAGTAAAAATGTCAGAAATTTTATTTTGTGAGGCCGAAGACAACTTCACCAGGTTTTATTTCCTCGATGGTCGAAAAACACTAATCTGTCGAAACCTAAAATTCTATGAAAACGCATTAGATAATTTCGGCTTCTTCCGAGTACACCGCTCCCACATCATCAACCTAGACTTCGTAAAAAGATATATCAAAGGAAAGGGAGGCTCTATAATTCTGGAAAATGGAACAGAAATTCAAGTCTCGAATAACAGAAAAGCAGAATTAATTCAAAGAATAAAAGGCTGAAGTTGGGATGTCTTAGGTAGTTGATATAAATAAGTTGTGTATAATAAAGAAAATAATGAAAACCAATCCATTCAAATTGTTACTTCCTATTACGATTTTGATTTTGTCTTGTACCAATAATCAAAGTCAAAAGTAGTTTGAAAGATTGGAAATTTGGGAAGAAATTCGAATTGCAGCAAAAGAAAAAAGAATAGACTACCTTCTCGGAATTTCTAAAGATACTTTGGAATGTATTGAATGTAATGAAGGAGAAAGTTGGATCTTAAAAGAAGAGTTTTTTACAAAATATCTTGAGCAGATTGAAATATCTGATAGCAAAGAATATAGTATCTACTCTGAAAAATATGAAGAAGAAAAAGGATTTACCAAAAGATATCGAATAAGTTATTCATATGGAGGAGAAGGTAAAGTAGAAAAACATAATTCAATTTATACTATATTAAAAGGTACAGATGGAATTAAATTTCAGGGAGTCTTCGGGGTTCCTTAAAATCGAATACAAAAGGAAAATACTACACACAATAATGTGAAGAATATTCATGAGGGCTATGCGTCCTCACGCCATTTTCACAAGATCGATTATGGCTAATGCCCAAACAAAACGCAACCCACACGCAAGACTCTGGAGGAGTCGACCCTACATTAGCCCCGAGTCGCAACTCGGGGCTAATGTAGGGATCACCGCAGCTCATCAAATCCACGCCCACGTTCTTTATCCCACCGTTCCTTCTTTGCCTCTACTTTCAGCGGCTCCAAAATTTTATCCAGTCCATTGATTTTGATTACATGCATCGTCTCCAGATACATTCCCAATTTCCCATCCGGAAATCCTTTATTAGCAAACCACTCCAGGTAAGAAACGGGTAAGTCGCATAACAAACGATCCTTATACTTACCAAAAGGCATTCGCATACGAACTAGAATAAGAAGAATTTGTGGATCAGGCCCCATAGTATAAAAGATTTTGAGGAAAAGAAGAAGAATGGCAAAAGTAAAGAATGTCCACTAAAAAAAGGAATGCCTTGAAAACTAATCCAAGGCATTCAATATTTTTAGAGAAGAAGTCAAAACAGCTCCGAAGGAGCACCTCTCTTGATCATCTTTTAGCACCCTACACATTCTCCACGCAAGACTCTGGAGGAGTCGAACCTACATTTACCCCGAGTAGCAACTCGGGGCCGGAAGAGCGGGCAGCTTACTCTAGCCGAAAAGAGGACTACAAGCGCTCAAAAACCCCAGCAATCCCCTGACCACCACCAACACAAGCCGTCACCATTCCATACTTCTGATCGCTACGTTTCATCTCATTCAACAACTGTGTCGTTAACTTGGCCCCAGTACAACCCAATGGATGTCCCAAAGCAATCGCTCCACCATTCACATTCACAATATCAGGATTTAAACCAGCTTCTTTGATCACCGCCAAAGCCTGAGTCGCAAATGCCTCATTCAACTCTATAGCATCAATATCTTTCAATGTTAAACCACCTTGCTTCAAGGCCTTAGGAATAGCGGCGCAAGGCCCAATTCCCATATACAAAGGATCAACTCCAGCTACAGAGCAAGAAACCATTCTCGCAATGGGAGTGAGGCCTAGTTCTTTAACCATTCGTTCGCTCATGACAAGCGTGAAAGCAGCTCCATCAGAAGTCTGAGAAGAGTTCCCTGCAGTAACCACGCCCTTTAATTTAAAAGCTGCTCGCAACCTTGCAAGTGCTTCCATATTGGTGCCACGACGAATACCTTCATCTGTGTCTACTAAAGTTTCACGCTCCTGTCTCTTATCGTTTGCCACGAAAATATTCTTAACCGTAACAGGAACAATTTCATCCTTAAACTTTCCTCCGTCAATCGCTGCAATTGCTTTGTTATGGGATTCTACGGCAAAGGCATCCGCCTGCTCACGTGTAATCTCCCATTTCTGTGCAACCGCCTCGGCAGTATGCCCCATGCTCGTCAAATAATTCGGAGTAGAATTAGCCACCGCATAACTTGGCGCTAACTTATAACCCGTCATCGGGATCATACTCATGCTCTCCGTTCCACCGGCAATAAAGCATTCGCCCATACCCGCCTTAATTTTTGCAACCGCAATAGAAATCGTCTCCAAACCAGAAGCGCAATATCTGTTCACAGTAAAACCCGGCACCGGTTTCCCCAATGCCCGAACAGAAATTTGACGTCCAATCTGAAAGCCCTGCTCACCTTCCGGATTAGCACAACCCACAATAACATCATCCACCAAGTTCGGATCCAATTCCGGAACCTGAGCCATCAAATGATTAACGACTTCCACCGCTAAATCATCCGATCTGAAATTCTTAAACGCCCCTCTCTTAGACTTGGTTACGGCGCTTCGATATGCTTTTACAATATATGCTTCCATAATTTTTTT